>DATJGQ010000028.1:0-2278 GCA_035494815.1 Gemmataceae bacterium | reverse complement strand
CCGCCAGCTCGCCAACCATGACGATCGCCGCCACCCAGGCCGGCATGATCATGGGGACCGCCGCCTATATGAGTCCGGAACAAGCGGCCGGCAAGCCTGTCGACCGGCGGTCGGACATCTGGTCGTTCGGCGTAGTGCTGTACCAGATGCTTGTGGGCAAGCAACTGTTTGAAGGTGAAACGGTCTCCCACACGTTGGCGGATGTGCTGCGCGCTCCGATCGACCTGAACCAGTTGCCGAAGGAAACGCCTCGTGCCATTCGCGACCTGCTGCGTCGATGCCTCAATCGGGATGCGAGGAAGCGATTGCGCGATATCGGCGATGCGCGTATCGCGATTGAAGAAACTCTGAGCGGAGCCGGCGAGGAGAGGGACGCGCGCGACCCGTCGGCCGCGCCGCCATCGAGATTCGCGCGGCTGCCGATCGCCGTTGCGGCGGTCCTGGGGATCGCGCTAGCGGCCCTTGCGGTGGTCCACTTCCGCGAGGAACCGCCAGCAGCTCCGCCGATGCGCTTCCAGATTCCGGTCCCCGAGGGTAACAAGTTATATAAGGGGATGGCGTCGACGACGGGGATGTCCGTGAGCATCTCGCCCGACGGGCAGCGTCTGGCCTTTACGACGATCGCAGCCGACAACCAGAGGCTCATCTGGGTTCGCTCCCTCGATTCGCCGGAGGCGCGTCCCCTCACTGGTTCGACGGGCGCCTCGAATCTCTTCTGGTCGCCGGACAGCCGCTTCATCGCCTACGCGGCGAGTGGATTCGTGAAAAAGATCGACGTATCGGGAGGACCGGCGCAGAATGTGTGCCCTTTGCCGGCGGCTTTCGGCGGAGGAGCGTGGGGACCTGACGGCACAATTCTCTTCGGCGCGCGCGGCCTTCCGCTGATGCGAGTCTCCGAGGCAGGCGGTTCCGCGGTTCCGGTCGCCATGTCGTCAAAGGCAAAAACGGGTTCGGCCTCGGCATTGTCGGGCCAGCCTTCGTTCCTGCCGGACGGGCGGCATTTTCTCTACGGGTTCTGGTCTCCGCCATCCACTCAGGTCGAGGTGTTTGTCGGTTCGCTCGATGCCGCGCCGGAACAGCAGAGCAACCAGCCGGTGATGACGCTGCCGCTGGGCAGCGTGGCGGTGTACGCGTCCTCTCCCGATCCTCGCTGGGGATACATAGTCTTCGACCGCGACGGGTCCCTGATGGCGTTGCCGTTCGACGTCCGGCGGCTCCAACCGCGCGGCCCCCCGGTTCTGATTGCGGACGGAGTCGTGTCTACGGGCCCCGGTTCCATTTCGGCCTCGTCGACCGGCATTCTGGCCTACCGAACCGGGTCGGCCGCGAAGAACGAGAGTCAACTGCTGTGGTTCGACCGCCAGGGCAGACAACTCGGACAGATCGGGCCTCCGGGCGCATACAGCGACTTGGCACTGTCGCCGGACGGCAAGCTGGTCGTGGTCGATTACATCGTGAATGGGGCATTCGATCATGTTTCGAGCGCCGGCACGGTGCGCGGCATCTTTAGCCGCCTGAACCCCGGTGATATCAAGGACTACTCCGGAAACGCCGTTTCTCCGGATGGCCGCGTGGCCTTCACGTATGCGCCTGGGGGCGCTGCGGGCGATATTTACGTGAAATCCGCCAGCGGCGCCGGGACGGCGGAGCCGCTGGTCAAGTCCGGCACAGTGAAGCATCCCAATCACTGGTCGCTGGACGGCCGGTACTTGGTTTACGACGATCACACCGATGAGAAGCAGGACTTGTGGGTCGTGCCTGTCACTGGCGATCGCAAGCCGATCCCTTTCCTGGCGACCCCCGCGGACGAAACCGACGCCACCTTCTCGCCCGACACCCGATGGATCGCGTACAGCTCCGACGAATCCGGACGGCGCGAGGTATACGTGCAAGGCTTCGTGCCCGACCATGTGCCGGCTGCGGGAGTCGGCAAATGGCAGATCTCGGCCGCCGGTGGCGCGAAGCCTCGCTGGCGTCGCGACGGCAAGGAACTGTACTACCTCGCTCCGAACGGCGACTTGATGGCAGTCCCCGTGAAGTCTACCGCCACGACTCTCGAGCCGGGCGTCGCCGCGGTGCTGTTCCAGACGCGCACCCGCGGATACGTTCCGTACGACGTCGCCGCGGATGGCCGGTTCCTCATCAACACCGTGAAGGAGGACGAGGTCAATCCGTTGCCCATGATGGTGGTCCTGAACTGGACGGCGGGGTTGCGGAAGTAGGACGTCGCTTACAGCTTGAAAAGTTCCCTCAGCCGCCTCGTCTGCACCCGGCTGAC
>DATJGQ010000027.1:0-4330 GCA_035494815.1 Gemmataceae bacterium | reverse complement strand
CAGCTTGCGGCCGTGCCAGTAGGCCAGGTTGGCCAGGTGGCAGACGGTCACACTACGGGCGCCGATCTCGACGTCGCAGATCGGCTTCTTCCGGCTCTTGATGCAGTTGACCCAGTTCTGGTGGTGCGGGTCCCTGCCGGGCGTGAACTCCAGGTGGACCTTGTCGCTGTCGGATTTGTCATTCTTGAACGGGTTGCCTTCCGGCAGGGTGATCGCCCGACTGCGGTTGACGAAGATTTTGCCCTTCTCGCCGATGAACAGGATCCCGTTGTTGTCCTTGACCTTCGGCTCGTCGAACCGCTCGACGTGGGTGACGACGATGTTGTCGCCGACCGACGTCTTGGGGTAGATCAGCTTGGCGCCGTACAGAGAGCCCTGCGTCTCCGGCGGCAGGATCTCCGTCGGGCCGGATTCGTCCATCCCGAGCGCCCATTGCGTGATGTCGAAGTGGTGAGCGCCCCAGTCGGTGACGTAGCCGCCCGAGAATTCGCGGTAATCGCGCCAGCCGGGGTTGAAGGGATACTTATCCGGATTCTGTTCCGCGCTGCAAAGGACGTGGTTGTACGGCCGGGCCGGCGCCTGCCCGAGCCACACGTCCCACAGCAGGCCCTTGGGTTCCTCTTCGCCGGGCAGGTCACACGGCTTGCTCGTATGCCCGGCGATCGCGACGTGCACCTCGTGGATCTTGCCGAGCTTGCCGTTGCGGATGTATTCCGCCACGTCCTTGAATGGGCCCTCCGACCGCTGCTGGCTGCCGGTCTGGAAGACGCGCTCGTATTTGCGGACCACGTCGATGATCCGCTTGGCTTCGCCGATCGTCAGCGTCAGCGGCTTCTCGCAGTAGATGTCCTTCTTCGCCTTGCACGCCTCGGTCGCGACGGCGGTGTGCCAATGGTCCGGCGTCGCGATCAGGACGGCATCGATGTCATTGCGGGCCAGGAGCTCGTGATAGTCCTTGTACCCCTTGCACCCCTTGAAATCCTTGCGGCCGAGGTCCGCGTACTTCTTGTCCACGGCGTCTCGGAAGTAGTCCAGGCGGCCGTCATAAACGTCGGCCAGCGCGACCACCTGCATGTCCGGCCGGCCGAGGAGCTTGCCCCTCAGGTGGTGCCCGGCGCCCTGCTTGCCGAGCCCGATCACGCCGATCGTCAGCCGATCGCTGGGAGCGGCCTGCGTATCGTCCCCCAGGGCCGAGGACGGGATGATCGTCGGGAATGCCAGGGTCGCCGCGGTCGCGACGGCGCCTTTCAACAGGTCGCGGCGTGAGAACGAGGACGGCTTGCGCGAAGGCATGGCGGGGCTCCTTGGAGTGATTTGAATAGCGCGAGAGCAAACGTGACGGCCCGCCAGTATAACCGAACCGCCGGGAGGGCAAAACGATTTCCGGCAAGGGGGGATTTTCCGTCACGGCCTTTGCGGGGTGTTCATCCCGTACAGGATCTCCCACGCGAGCCGGCCGACCTGCTGGGCCTGCACGGCCAGCGCCTCGGCCAACCGCTCCGGGCTGGCGTCGGCCGGGGGCCGAAGGGGGATCATTCGCTCGTACATCTGATGCGCGATCGACAGTGCAGACGCCGCCGCCGGGCTGGACAGGTCCAGGTCTACCGAGACGCGGCCGGACGCAGGTGCCGTGGTTGCCTTGGCCATCGTTTCCTCCTATCGTTGGCCCCCGCGCGGAACGTAGCATGGCGATCGCGGCCGCGGGAATGCGGATTTCACGGACCAGGCCGCCCACGCGTGGACATTGCGCAATCCCCCACGCCCCGCCGCCGACACCCCACTGCCACTCTCCCCTACACCCCACTCGCGATCTTCGCTACAGTCCCCCCATGGCGCAATGGATCGTGACGGCGGTCGGCCCCGACCGCCCCGGCATCGTCGGCGACCTGACTGGGCACCTGCACGCCGCCGGGGCCAACCTGCTTGATTCGCGGATGGTCAACCTGCGCGGCCAGTTCGCCCTGGTCCTGCTCTTGGACTGCCCCGGCGACGTCGCCGGTGAGCAGCTCGCCAAGTCTCTGCCTGACATCGGCCGCGGCCTCGGCCTGAACCTCGACGTAACCCGGCAGACCCCGGCTACTGGCACCGGCCCCCGGCCCGTCGCCGGCGTCCCCTTCCGCCTCAAGACCTACTCGATGGACCAGCCCGGCATCGTCCACCGTGTCAGCCACCTGCTCCAATCACATGGAGTCAACATCGAAGAGCTGGAAACCAAACAGGAATCCGCCGCCTTCGCCGGCACGCCCCTGTTCCTGATGGAGATGCGCCTGACCGTCCCCCCGTCCGTCCCGGTCCGCCAACTTCGGGCAGACCTTCAAACGCTTTGCGACCAACTCAACTGCGACGTGGACCTGGAGCCGGCGTGAGGCCTCCGCTGAGGAAGGGGAACACTCAAAACGCAAACGAGCCCGACGCACAATGTCGGGCTCGCTCGCCTTTCAACCTTCGACGCGCTGCCGGCAAAGCCGCCGCCGCGAGTCGATTACTGCTTCCCCAGCGCCGCGATCGCCTTCTTCGCCTGCTCGGCGTAGCTCGTGCCCGGGAACTGGTCGATAATTTCCTGGTACTTCTTGCGGGCCAGGTCCGGGCGGCCGGCGGTGACGTAGCTTTGGGCGACCTTCATCGCGCTGGCGGCCTTGGTGGACGCGGCGGCCTCGTTGGCGCGCTTCACGAACGCCGGGTCCTTTTCGTACTCCGCCGCGGCCGCGGCGGCCTTGGTGCCGGCGTCGGTGTCGGGGTAATCCTTCGCGACCGACTTGAAGCGTGCGTACGCGTCATTGTCCTTCTTACCCTCCTTCAGCTTCTGGGCGGCGTCCAGGGCGGCGTCGGCCTGCCTGGCGCGCTCGGCTTTGGCCAGCGCCGTCTTCACCTCGGGCTTACCGGACAGCTCGGCCAGCTTCGCGGTCGCCTTCTTGCCCGTCGCCGAGCCCTCCAGCGCCGACGAGAGCTCTTTCAGCTTCGCCACGGCCTGCACGTAGTCCCCCTGTTTGATCAGCGGGTCCACGCTTTCGAGCATCTTGGCCGCCTCGGCCTCGACGGAGCTGCGGGCCGCGTCGAGCTTCGACGCGAACTCCCTGTCCTTGCTCGCGTCGGCCGGGATCTTGCCCAACCCCTGCAGCGCCGCCCGCGCGTTCCCCGCCTTCATCGCGGCGTCCACCTTTTCCAACGCGGCAGTGGCATCGGCGAGGACCTTCGGGTCAACGAGCTGCGGGGGGTGCTCCTTGAACGCCTTCTCCAGCTCCGGGTCGATGCGGGCGGGGTGGCCGGTCCAGAGCACCTTGCCATCCGGCCCGATCAGGAACGTGCGGGGGATGCTGTTAACGCCCCATTCCTGGGCGAGCTTGTTTTTCCAGACCAGGCCGTCGAAGTACTGCGGCCAGGTGAAGTTGTTCTGCTTCGCGACCTCGATCATCTTCCCCTTGTCCTGATCCAGGCTGATGCCGATGAACTGCATGCCCTGGTCGTGATACTTCTGGTTGACCTGGACCATGTGCCCGGCCTCGGCCATGCACGGCCCGCACCAGGTGGCCCAGAAGTCCACGACGACGATCTTCCCCTTGAGCTTCGCAAGGCTGACCGGCGTCCCGTCCACGTTGGCAAACTGCAAGCTGGGCTCGTCGCCGACGCCGACGTCGGCCCGAGCGGTGGACGCGCGCAGACCGCCCAATAGCAGAACCACAGACAGCAATAGAGTAGCCGGCACGTGTTTCATGATTCGCCCCGTTTTCGTGCAGGTGTGCAGGAAATGACCGGCGTGCACGGTGCACGCCAACGGACACGCTACCAATGCCCCCGCCTCGCAGTCAAGCAGCCAAGTGCTAGCGTCATTCCCGGCCCGGGTTGGGCGAAGAGAAGGTCGCAGCGGGGATGTGTCGTTTGTTAGCATGCGTTTATTGTGGAGGAGCGATGCAAACACGACGAACAGCGGCTGCGTTCGGGCTGGTGCTGATCATCGGAGGTGCCGCCGCGGTTCGGGCAGGCGTCGATCCCGCCACCCGGCCGGTAGACGCCGACCAGGCAACAACCGTAGCAGCGTACAACCGCTTGGCGTTCGGCCTGTATGCTCAGCTTCGCAGTTCGGATGCCGGCTCCGAGCCGGCGAACTTGCTCTTGTCTTCGCACAGCGCCGCGGATGCCCTGGCCATGTTGTACGAGGGCGCCCGTGGCCGGACGGCCGATGAGATCCGCGCCGCCCTGCCAATTCCGGCCGAGCGCGAGCGCCGGCACCGCGCCACACGTGAGTTGGCCGAGTTCCTGCAGGACCAGTCGCCAGATGCGCAGGCGACACGGAAGCGACGCGCGGCCGAGGCCGAGCGGCACGGCGACGCTG
>DATJGQ010000026.1:0-12450 GCA_035494815.1 Gemmataceae bacterium | reverse complement strand
CGCTGACCAATTCGCCCGGCAGGTTTTCGTCGATTTTGAATCTCATAACCCGGCGAGGGGTAGAAGACTCTCCTCGCGGGCCAATTCGGCGGCGTAAGCCACGGCGGCGTCAATGTGCTCCGGGCGCAAGGACGGGTAGCTCTTGAGGATTTCCTCTCGGCTCGCTCCCTCCGCCAAGCTGTCGAGGATATTTGTGACGAGCACCCGCGTGCCTTTAGCGCAGAGTTGGCCATGGCAAACTTGCAGATCGCTGGTTAAGAGCTTTCGCCACTCGGTCATAGGACACCTCTGAATTGCGTTCCATTGTACACCAATGCGTGGGGTCCTCTTCGTCCGCAGACAAAAAACCGGCCCGCGGCGATCGGCGCCGCGGGCCGGCAAGTCGCGACTTCTCTGAGAGCTCACATCAATCATTCACCTGCATCGACGCCGTCAGCACCTTCTGGATGCGCTCACGGCTCTCCTCGAGATGCGCTTGCGTCGTCTCGTCCAACTGCAGGTTTTTGTCGGCCAGCGCGGTCTGGATGCGCTTGCTCAACTCGCGCAGGTGCGACCGCGCCAGACTGCGGGCGTCCGGCGGGACGGTCGGCGTGGCCTGCTCGGTGTCGAGGCCGAGGAGGATCTCCAGCGTCAAGCCGCCGAACTCGGACGACTTCTTCCCGAGCACCAGGCCCGTCAGCGCCTTGACGTGCTCCCGCTGCAGGTTGCGGCGGACGATCGAGGACGCCATCGGCTTCTTCTCACCCTCGGCGGCGCCGTTGCCGTTGGTCGGGCCGTTCGGCAGGCCGGTCCAGACGCCGTCGGTCACGCAGCGGAACACCTCCGCGAGCGTCAGCGGCTGATCTTCCTTCTTGCTCTTGAGCGCGTTGTTCTGGACGCGCCGCAAGACCGTGGGGCTGAGCAGTCGGTTGAGTGCCACTTTCTGGATGCCGAGGACCTTGTCGTAGAGCGGGAAATCGGCCGACTCGGGCCGCAGTCCCCAGTGCGACCACCGCTCGACGGCCAGGCGGCGGAGCAGTTCCGGCGGGAACTGGAACGCCTTGTCGCTGAACGTGTGCTCCTGCAGGAACTTCAACGCGTCCCGCTGCTTGGCGGCGGAGACGGGCACGAGCGGGTCACGGCCGTTCGGGTCGCCGCGGTGGTCGCGGTTGGCGTGCTCGCCGCCGACGTACTTCGAGACCAGGCGGGCGCCGTTGCCGTACTGCGCGAGCAGGACGGTGAACGCGACCCGCGCCCGTTGATACCCTTCGCCGTCGTCGACGACCTTGTTGGCCATCTCCTTCATCAGGTCTTCGGCCAGGAGCATGCGGTCCTGGGCGAACTTCATGACGTCGGAGCCGAGGTCGCCCTGGTTGGTCAGCGGGTCGGACGAGAGGACGATGTCCTCGTCGGTGGCGTAGTCCAAGCCGGTCGTGGCCCCGCGGTTGGCGATCTTCTTCAGCTCCTCCGCCTCGTTACCCTGGATCGGCTTGTAGGCATACTCGATCGCCCAGTAGTCGTACGGGCCGATCGTCGTGGTGAAGTAGTCACCTTGCTTGACGCCCTTCGGGGCGAGGTTGACCGGGCTGTAATCCATGACCGAGCCGACGAGCCCCTTTTCGCGAGTGATCTTGGTATCGTGCAGCTGGTCGTTCTTGAGCATCGTGCTCGCCTTGAAGTTGTGCCGCAGGCCGAGCGTGTGCCCGACCTCGTGCATGACCGTCTCCTTGACGGCCTGTTGAATAAGTTCGTCCGGGATCTTATCGCCCGGCTTGAGCGCCTCGCCGGCGGCGGCGGCCATCGCGGCCATGCCGAGCTCGTAGTGCATTTGCATGCCGCACTGGCAGACGCCCTGCTGGATCGCCCGCAGCCGAGCGGCGACCGGGTCGTCGGCGAGCCGCTTCGGCGAGTCGGCCCAGCCGGTGGACGGCCGGCGGAGCAGCGTGTGATCGAGGCCCCAGCCTTCTTCCATGGCCTGGATCGGGCTGGCCGGCGAATACGCCTCGCCGTTACTGTTGAACACCTGGGCCTGGTGCTTCCAGACGCGGACCATGTCGGCGTCGAAGATGATGTCGGCGTCGAGGATCTCGCCGGTCAGCGGGTTCGCCCGGCTCGGGCCCATCGCGAACGCGGCGCCGGTCGTGATCCAGCGGAACGTGTTGTAGTTCATGTCCTCCGGGTCGAAGTCCTCGTCGTCGCGCTGCTGCACGACTTCGATCGCGTTGCGATAGCCGATCTTCTCGAACGCCTTGTTCCATTCGAGGATGCCTTCCTGCACGGCCGCCCGGTATTCGTGGGGGACGGTCTTCTCGATGTAGAACTTGATGCTCTTCTTCGGCACCGAGAGTTTGGTCGGGTTCTTCGGGTCGAGCGGCTCGGCCCGTTCGAGCCGCCAGCGGTTGACGTAGCGGACGAACGCGTCGTCCTTGCTGTCGCTGGAGAAGTCCTTGACGGCGCTCAAGAAATGGCCGACGCGGTCGTCGGCGACGCGCGGCTGGTAGCCGCCCTCGGGAAGTTCGCAGAGGCCGTAGTGGATGACGACCGTGCGCCCGCGGGAGTCGATGTTGCTTTCGGCGTCGGCGAAGGGCATGCCGAGAATGCCGCCGCGGCCGCCCGCGTAGGTGGCCTGCACCTGCAGCTCAATATTGCGCGGGAACGTCTTGATCTTGTTCCAGACGCTCCGGCTGGCGTCGAACGCGCCGATGCGGAGCTGGGCGAAGTCGGTCATGAAGATTTCATTCAGGTTGATGAGAACCGCCTGCCGCATCGGGTTGATGGCGGCGATCCGCACGGCCTGCAGCACCGAATCGGTGTACGTCGTTTCGACGGCCTTCGCCATTGGCGAGCCGGGCTTGGCCTTGAAGTGCACGTTGCGGCGGACGAGGTGCACCTTGTCGCCCTGGCGCTTGAAGATCAGCACCCACTGCTCGTCGAAGTTGAGCGTGTGCCCGCCCATGCCGGCGCCGCGGGCCACCGCGACCGGGCAGAGGAACGGCTTGTTCATCTGCTCCGGGCGGATCTCCATGTAGAGGTTGTCGTCCTTCTGATGCAGTTTGAAGAGGCCGTCGTATTCCTTGGCCCCGCGGGTGACGACGTTGAAGTCGGGGAAGCGCTGTTCGGTGGCGCCCGCGCGGCCCGGGCCGCCGGGTCCTTGGAAGAGGAACTGCGGGACGCCCGGAGGGGCGTCGGGCACCTGGCCGGCGACCGGCAGGCTGCCGTGCCAACCGACCGTCAGGGCCGCGGCTGCGAGAGCCAATCGAAACGTTCGTCGCATGATGCTCCTCACGATCGGGCTGGTTGGTCCGGGCGGTAATGGGCGAGGGTCAACGCCTCGGCGGAAAAGTTGGCACCGTCCATAGGGCGTCCACGGAACGGGGGCTGTCGCCTCCCGATAGTAGCCGGCATCACGAGACCGGAACGCCTGCGGAAGTTGCAAACTCTCAGGGTAGCCGGTCAATCGGGGGAGGGCAAGCGAGTTTAACGGTCGGGAAAACCGGGGGGCCGGCTTGACTTCCGTCGGCGCCAGTCCTCCAATGCAAGTCAGCCCGAGTAATCGCCAATCTCCGCACGTCCGCACCACTGGAGGCCGCGTCATGCGAAAGCTCAAACGGTTGCCTGTCATGATTGCGGTGGCGGTGGCGATGACCGCGTGTCCGGCCGCCGCCGCGGATAATGCGTTGATCCCGCCCCAGTTGTCGAAGTCGCAACAGGAAAACCTGTTACGCTTTCTCCAACAACACGAGAAGCCGGACCGCTATGTCCCGCCCGATGCGAAGGTCGTCAGCTCGCAACCGGGTGTCACGACTGTCCCAAACGTAGAGACGACTGCGGGCAAGCAGATCAAACAGTACACGGTGCAGATCACCCCGCACCGGCCCGTGCCGGGGCAGGAGGAGATCAAGAATGTGGACGTGTACTACTACCGGCCGAACCCGGAGAAGGGCAAGCCCGGGATCACGGTCAAACACACCGTCGACGTGACGACCGGCAATGCGGTCGGCCAGACGGAGGTGCTGCTCAACCATCACACCGCGATGTCACGCGACGAACTGGCCGAAGCGGTCGCGCTGGCACAGGAGAAGTCGGCCGAGGTGAAGGCGCTGTATCAGGGGCGCGACAAAACCGCCGTGCGTTGGGAGTACCTGCAAATGTTGGTGAGCCGCAAGACCGAGCAGAGCGAACCGGGCGATCGCGTCGTGCGGTTCGTCTTCACGGCCGCGGCGATCGACGGGCAGGCGCCTCCGAACCCGGTTGCCGTGCTCGTTAATCTCACGAAGGAAACGGTTAGCAAGGATAACGGCTGAGCCACCGCTCCCTCGTTCCCAAGCTCCGCTTGCGGACGCATGTCTCGAAGCTCCGCTTCGAGTCGGGCTCCCTGAGCTTCTTCTGTAGCTGGCCTCTGTGAGGCCGGCCTCACAGCGGCCAGCTACAGAACGCCGGCTACAGAAAGCAATCCGCGAAGCAGAGCTTCGCCCCTGGCATTCCCAAGCGGAGCTTGGGAACGAGAAGAAACCTGACGAAAGAGACTGTCGTGAAGGATAACGGCTGAATCACTGAGTACGAAAACCATGCGGAGTGCCGCCGATATGACGTCCACCCTTCGTCGGGCCAGCATTTGCGGGCTGATCGCACTCGCGGGAGCCGTGCTGCTTGCCACGGGTGCCATGCCCACGGCTTTGCGTGGGCATGGGGGCGCTCCCACCCCCAGACAGAGCCGTGGGGCTGTCGCGCCACTGCAGCCGGCGGCCGATGCGCCGGTTCCGTCGAACGTCGTCCGCCAGGGGTTTCCTGCGGCCGGTTATGACCCCGCAGACGTCACGAAAAGCGAGACGGCGTGGGAAGTGGAGTGGGAATTGACGCATCCGACGAACAAGCCTTACTTCCCGCCGGGGAGCGTCCTCCGCATCAAGAGCGCGAAGTTCATGTGGAGGGACCGTACGGGCAAGCCCCAGTGGGTCACCGTCGCGCGGATGCTGGAACTGGCCGAGATCTACGTCCCCTACGACAACGGCACGACCGCCTTCCTCGACGTCCACGACATGTCCTTCTATATGACGCCCGCCCGCAAGGAATTCCTAGGGCCTGCGTGCGTCGCCCCCGGTGAAATCCTCCAGTCGTCGAACCCGTACTGGTCGGGCACCGTTCATAAAGAAATCCACGACGACGGCATCCGTTGGATGAGCGCGGAGACGAACGACCGAAACCAGCTCGCCGACCGCGCCCGCCGTGGCGAGAAGATGATCCTTTGGGGCACCTACTACGGCGCGAACTACCGCTACCTGATCGAGTACGGCTTCGGCGACGACGGCATGCTCTCGTGCCGCATCGGGCCGACCGGCCGCAACATCTTCAACCGCCAGGACGATCAGAAGGACACACACCTGCACATCGGCTGCTGGCGGTTCGAACCGGACCTCGGCGACCCCACCGCCACGGCGAGCGGGGTTGCGTCAGCGCCCCGCGGCGGGCCGAAGGACAACGACGTGTTCCTGGTCCGCCGGGTGTTCGACGATTCGACGGAACGGTTCGCGCAGGTCGCGCGGCCGTTCGCCAAGAACTCTTCCAATCAGGCGTGTGAGGGGAACGCCCGCTGGAGCCCGGAGGAGTTCACGGTCCTGCGGTTCGCGAGCAAAGTACGGAAGAACGCCCACGGCCGGCCGATCGCTTACGACCTGATCACGCACCGTTTTGGGGCGCTACGGCAGTTGCAGCCGGAGGGCGGGTCGTACTCGGCGGACATGGACTTCATCAACCACGACTTCTGGGTCACGCGGACTGAATCTGGCAATACCAGTTACATCGACGTGCCGCGGTACGCGGGTCAGCGGCGGCCGCTCGCCGGTTTTCCGATGACGATCTGGCACTGCACGCCGGCGCTACACGTCGCCCGCGGCGAGGACTTTGGCGCGACCGACGGCCGAAACAGTTACGGCGGAGTGGCGCTGACGTTTTGGACGGGGTTCTATTTGAAGCCGCGGGATTTGTTCGACCACACGCCGTTGTATCCGCCGCTCGCTAATCCTCGAGCAGCTTTTGCAGCTTCCCGAGCGCCTCGGTCCAATACGCCTTGATTCGCGGCACGTCGCCGACGCGCGCCAACTTGCCGTGCTCGACGGCAACCTGGCTCTTGGCCGGGCCCTTGGCGAACAGGTTGACGTCCACGTTCGTGCCGTCGGGCCAAGTAATCCGCAGCGACTTGTTCTCGGTCGCCTTGCGGATGGTCAGCCTTTTCGCGTCGGCGAGCCACTTGCTCCGCAGCTTCGGGTCGTACCACGCGGCGAAGAGTGCGGACACCGGCACCGCGAGCGTCTTCGACGCACTCGCCGAGTACTCGCCGTCGCACTTCTGGTGCTTGACCCTCAACCCCCGCGCCTGCTCATAACCGACCGTGATCATCTGCGACCACCAGCCGGGGCAGCCGCACTCGTCGTGCAAGTGCCGGGCGATGTCCTTATGCGGCCAGTCGCTGGCGCCGGACTTGTCCAGCAGGGCGAACCACTCCTTCCAGGTCTTGCCGGTCTTGGCCCGCACCGCCTCGGAGCTGATGCCGGCATGAACGTCGTCAGTCTTAGGCATGAGGGCTTCACTCTGATTCACCGGCAGTGTCGCGGACCCACCGCTTTGCCGTCGAGCACGTCGGCGAGGTGCTTCCGCAACATCGACTTCCAGCCGTTCCCCAGCATCCACTTGAGCAGCAAGCCGCCGAGGCCGCGGAACCCGCGATGTTCCAAGACCAACCTCGTGCCGCCGTCGGCGGGGGCGAGCGTCCAGGTCACGGTCGTGACCTTGCCGGGGTCGCCCTCCCACGTATAGCTCAGCCGCCGCGGCGGATCGACCTCGAGCACCTCGCAATCGACGATCCCGCGCCAGCCCCACTGCGGCTTGACGCGGAAGTGAAACTTGTGCCCGACGACCGGTTCGAAGTCGTTGGGCATGAGCCACATCGCCAACTCGTCGCGGTCGGTCAGTGCCCGCCAGACGCGGTCCGGCGGGTGCGGGTAGGTGGCGTCGAGGAGGATGTCGCTCATGTGGGGTTCCGGTCCAAGTGATCGCGGAGGGCGTCGAGCTTCTGCCGCCAGAACCGCTCGTACCGGCCGACCCAATCGGCAACCTCGCGGAGCGGCCGCGCGTTCAGGCTGTAATACCTCTCCCGGCCGGCCCGGCGGACCCGTACCAGCCCCGCCTCGCGCAGCAATCTCAAGTGTTGCGAGACGGCGGACAGCGTCATCGTGAACGGCCGGGCGAGGCCCAGCACCGTCTGTTCGCCGCGGCCGAGCTGGTCGAGCAAGCCCCGCCGCGTCGGATCGGCGATCGCGGCATACACGTCAGAGGCGGACTGGCGTCGGCTCATAGCAGCCACAATACTTTAGCAATTGCTAAACTATTGTCAACAGTCATTTCGCGGCGTCGGCCATGTAGGCTTCGACGGCATCCTTGGCTTCCTTCAGGCCCACGCCGGTTTCTTCGCGATAGAGTTTGATCGCCTCGATCTTGCGGCCGTCGTCGGCGAGTTGTCGCACGCCTGCGGAGAGCCCGCTGGCCGCGCCGGGGTCGGGCACCGGAATGCCGAGCTTACCGAGGATCAGATCGAGCTTCGACTCGATCCGCCGCAGCAGGAGGCGATCGCGGGAGCGAAATCGGTCGTAGTTGCTCCAGGCGACGGCGGCAATCAAGAGGCCCATCAGGCCCAGTCCGACGTAGTCCCACAACTCAAGCAAGGCCAGCATTCGATCACCCTCCAGTCCGGCTGTTCGGCGAATCGGGACCCTTGTCCTGCTGCGAATGGCGACGGTCACTTCCGGTCAGTCGTTCGACGCAGTGCTCCAGGGGCGCACCGCCGACGAGAACGACCATCGAGATGCCGAGCGCCAGCAATGCGATGCGCCAAGACCCCGCGCCGCAGACGATGCCCAAAGTGGCTGACACCCACACCGCCGCCGCGGTCGTCAGGCCTTGGACGTGCAGCCTGGCCTCGTCCCGCAGGATGCACCCGCCGCCGAGAAAGCCGATGCCCGCCATGATGCCCTGAATGATCCGGCTGAGCACCGACGGGTCGGACCGCCCGTCCGCCGAGGTCATCGCGGTGCCGGTCAACGTCAATAACGCACTGCCGAGCGTTACCAGCGACAGTGTCCGCACCCCGGCGGGCTTGCCGCGCAGGTCGCGGTCGACGCCGATGACCGCGCCGATCGCGGCCGCCAAACCCAAGCGGAAGAGCGACTCGCCCAGTCCGATCGATTGAACCGGGTCCATGTCGCACCTTAGTCAGAGCGGCCGGCGACGACTTCGCGACGGACGAGCAGTCGTAACGGTAGTTCGCGCATGGTCGGCCCCGGGCCCGTCGCGCGGGCGACGGCACACAGCATACAGAGCGCCGCGACTGTGCGGGTGAGGAAAATGGCAGACGGAGTCGAGATCAGGTGACGAAGCGGGAGGATTCCGACGCGTGCAGCGCCGCGGCGATCGTCTCGGCGAGCGTCTTGAGCGAGAACGGTTTTCCCAGGAACTCGCCCACGCCGTAGTCGCCGGTTTTGCGGTCCTGCGTCGGGCTGAGATAACCGCTGGTCAGGACGACGGGCATTTGCGGGCGGGCCGACCGCACCTGGCGGGCGACCTCCGTCCCCGAGACTTCGGGCATCGCCAGGTCGGTCAGAATGAGTGAGTAACGGTCCGGCGTGGCGGCGAAGGCGACCAGCGCCGCCCGCGGGTCCGTGTACGCGTCCACGCGGTAACCGAGTCGTTCCAGCAGATGCTCGCCGAGGCGGACGACGCCGGGATCGTCGTCGACGAGAAGGACAAGTTCGCCATGACCGCGGGGCGGCTCCGCCGGCCGACCATTTCCGTCCGTCTCGGCGACCGACTTTGGGACGGCAGTCACAGGCAGGTAGACATGGAACGTCGTTCCGACGCCGGGCTGGCTTTCCACCGTAACGGCTCCTTCATGACTTTGGACGATGCCGTGCACGACCGCCAGCCCGAGTCCGGTGCCGCGACCGGGCTGCTTGGTGGTGAAGAACGGTTCGAAGATGCGTTCCAGTGTGACGGAGTCGATCCCGATTCCCGTGTCGGCCACGGTGAGCCGGGCGTGTGGTCCCGACTCGAGCGGGACGTGCGACAGCGCGAAGGCGGCGTCCACATCGACCGTCTCCAGCGCGACCGTCAACTGACCGCCGGCAGGTTCGATGGCCTGGACGGCGTTGGTGCAGAGGTTCATGACGACCTGGTGCATCTGGCCGGCGTCGGCCAACACGACCGGGTCGCCGCGGACGTCGGTCCAGAGCGTCAGCGATGGCGGTAACGAGGCCCGCAGCAGCTTGAGCGCTTCCTCGATGACCGCAGCCAGTCGAATTGGTTTTCGCGTCGGCGTCTGCTTGCGACTGAACGTGAGGATTTGCCGGACCAGGTCCTGCGCCCGCACGGTGGCGATGAGGACCGCTTCGATCCGCGACTGAGTCCGGTCGTCAGCGGGCGTGTCCCGCTGGATCAGGTCGGCGTAGCCGAGGATCGCGGTCAGGATGTTGTTGAAGTCATGGGCGATGCCGCCGGCGAGCGTGCCCAGGGCTTCGAGTTTCTGCGCATGCGCGAGCTGGGCCTGCAGCCGCCGTTGCTCCTCTTCGGCGTGTTTTCGCCCGGTCACGTCGCGGCCGGCGAGCAGGATGTGCCGGCAGGGCCCCCCGGCGTCCGCCACCGGGACGAGCGTCAATTCGAGGCACAGCCTCCCCACCGAGAGATTGAATTCCTGTTCGTACGTCACCGTCCGCCCGGTCCGGGCGGCCTCGTCAAAGCGCGCGCGGGCGGCGGCGACGACCGTCGGCGAACAGCCAAAGAGGCCGCTCAGGATCGCTTCCATCGGCCGGCCGAGGAGATCGGTTTCGGACAGCGCTTGCTTTGGGCCGCACGCCTGGCGGACGTACGTCGAGTTGGCCGACGACAGCCGCCAGCCGCCGCCCGGACCGGCAGAGTACAGGGAGAGCGCGTCGGACGTGTGGTGATAGATCAGCGACAACAGCGCCTGACTCTCTCGCAGGGCGGCCTCGGCGGCGCGGCGTTGGCGGCGGCCGTCAGCCTCGCGCAGTTCGCGGGCGACCGCGGGAACCAGTCGCGTCAGGTTGTTCTTGAGCAGGTAGTCGCCGGCGCCCGCCTTCATCGCGGCGACGGCCACTTCCTCGCCGACGGTTCCGGAAATCAGGATGAACGGCACGTCCCGCCCGGTCCGCACCAGTTGCGACAGGGCGTCCAGGCCGCTGAAGCCCGGCATCGTGTAATCCGAGATGATGACCTGCCAGTCGCGCGGCAGGGCGGCCTCAAAATCGTCCGCGGTCTGAACCTGAGCGAACTCCGGCACGTAGCCGCCGCGGCGCAGCTCCCGCACGAGCAGGGCGACGTCGTCCGTGGAGTCTTCGATGAACAGGACACGCAACGGAGTCATCGAATTTCGCGCGGGACCGGAATGCCTGAGGGTGGGGTTTCGTTCAAGAGCAGCCAGTACAGCCCGAGCTGGCCGACGGCCGCCATAAAGCTGTCGAAGTCCACGGGCTTACGGATGTAGCTGTTCGCGCCGTGGGTGTACGACCGGACGACGTCGGTTTCCTCCTTGGACGACGTCAGCACGATGACGCGCAATAACTGCGTACGCGGGTCGGCACGCAGCCGCCGAAGTACTTCCAGCCCGTCGATTCGGGGTAACTTCAGGTCGAGGAGCACGATGGCCGGCACCGCGGTCGGGTCCCGGCCGGAGTAAGTGCCGGTGCCAAACAGGTAGTCGAGCGCCTCGACGCCGTCGCGGGCGATCACGACTTCGTTGACGATGCGGTTCTTGCGGAAAGCCCGCAGCGTCAGGGCCACGTCGTCCGGGCTGTCCTCGACGAGCAGGATCGGGCGGGTGTCCATCGGGAGAATCTCCTCGCGAGGCACGCTCCGTTGCGCGGACCGGCTAAACCTGCCAGAGGCCGGGGGGAAGCGTGAAGTAGACGGTCACACCCTTTCCGACGGCGCCCTCCGCCCAGACGCGGCCGCCGTGCTTGTGGACGATCCGCTGCACGGTCGCCAGGCCGATGCCGTGACCGTCGAACTCGTGGGGCGGGTGAAGCCGCTGGAACGGTTGGAACAATTTGCCCGCGTAGGCCGGATCGAACCCCGCCCCGTCGTCCCGTACGAGGTAGGTCATGCCGTCGTCGCCGGCCGTCGCGGAGAACTCGATCCGCGCTTGTGGCCGCCGACCGGTATATTTCCAGGCGTTGCCGAGCAGGTTTTCGAGCGCGACCGATAGCAGGTTCGGATCGCCCTCGGCCGAGAGGCCCGGCGCGAGCACGAACTCGACCTGCCGCTGGGGATGAAGCTGCCGAAGCTGGGCGACCACCTTTGCCGCGAGGCCGCTCAGGTCCACCCGCGTCCGCCGGACTTCGGCCCGGGTGACGCGCGACAGCGTGAGCAGGTCGTCGATCAGCTCGCCCATGCGCTGACTGGCGGCGCGGACCCGCTTGAGGCAGTCCTGGCCGTCCGCGTCGAGCCGGTCGAGGCAGTCTTCCAACAGCGCCTTGCTGAACCCGTCGATCGCCCGCAGCGGGGCGCGGAGGTCGTGCGAAACGGAGTAACAGAACGCCTCGAGTTCCGCGTTCGCGGCGGCGAGCTGCGCCGTCCGCTCGGCGACCCGGCGCTCGAGTTCGGAATTCAGCCGGACGATCTCTTCTTCGGCTCGTTTGCGGGCGGTGATGTCCTGAAACGACCACAGGCTGTACGGCTCGCCGTCCAGTTCGATCCGCTCGGCCGTCACGAGGCCGATCACTTCGGCGCCGGAGGGCAGTCGCATCAAGACCTCTTCGCCGCGGACCGGCTGAGCGCTCCGCAGCCGGCGGTAGATATCGTCCCGCACGTTCGGGTCGATCCACAGACCCAGTTCGTCGATCGACCGGCCGGCGACGTAATCGCGCGGCACGCCGATGAGCCGCACCCACGCGTCGTTGAACTCGATCAGCCGGCGGTCGCGTAGCCGCGTGATCGTCTTCGCGAGCGAGCTGCCGTGAAACGCCTTGGCGAATCGCGCCTCGCTCTGCCGCAGCGCTTCGCCCGCTTGTCGATAGTCGGTCACGTCACGCCCGACGGCGACGACGTGACTCAGCAGCCCGCCCGGGTCGGACACTGGCACCAGCTCGACGGCATACGACCGTCGGCCGTTCGGCGTGGCCCGCTCGTACTCATAATTCACCCGCCGGCCGGACGCCACACACTCGCGGCAATACCGTTCCACCCGTTCCACCTCATCCGGCTCAAGCCATTCGCCGACCGGCCGGTCGGCGGTTTCGTCGGCCGTTCGACCGAGGACGCATTCCGCCGCGGGATTGAGGCCCTGGCAAACGATCTGGCCGTCCTTACGAACGACCATCAGCGCAATCCAATCGGACGTGCCTTTGAAGAGTCCTCGCGCCAGCCGCAAGAGTGAGGGGGAATAGGACGTTCGACTTCCCTCGGCGG
>DATJGQ010000025.1:0-4255 GCA_035494815.1 Gemmataceae bacterium | reverse complement strand
CAAGACCACCCAACCGCCCAAACGCCTGGCCACCTAACCTCCTAACCACCTAACCACCTAACCACTTAAAACATGACGTCCCGCCGCTCGCTGTCCCGCCGCCAGTTCCTCGCCCGTTCCGCCGCGGCACTCCCGATTTGTGCGTTACCGATTCGCTCGTTCGCCGCCAACCCGCCGAGCGAGCGCGTCCGCGTCGGTTTCATCGGCATCGGCTGGCACGGCGAGGCGATGCTCAAGAAGTACGCCAGGTACGCCGCCGCCGTCTGCGATGTGGACGGCGACCAACTCACGCTCGCCCACAAAATCGTCGAGCAGGCCAACGGCAAGTCGTGCCCCGGATTCCGGGACTATCGCAAAGTCCTGGAGATGAAGGACATCGACGCCGTCTTTCTCGGCAGCCCCGATCACTGGCACGCCCTGCAGACAATCCACGCCTGCCAGGCCGGCAAGGACGTCTACTGCGAGAAGCCGCTGACGCACTCGATCGCCGAAGGCCGGGTGATGGTGCAAAACGCCCGCAAGCTCAACCGCGTCGTGCAGACCGGCTCGCAGCAGCGGTCGGCCGCGGAGTTCCGCACCGCCTGCGAACTGGTCCGCAACGGCTACCTCGGCAAGGTGCACTCGGTCAAGATCGGCGTCCCCGGCCCCGGTTTCCGCCGCGACCCGAACACGCCCGACACCGCCCCGCCGCCGGACCTCGATTACGATCTCTGGCTCGGCCCCTCGCCGCAGCGGCCGTACAACCAGAAACGGCTGCACTACAACTTCCGCTTCTACTGGGACACCGGCGGCGGCCAGATGACCAACTGGGGCGCCCATCACATGGACATCGTCCAGTGGGCGTTCGGCCACGACGCCGGCTCCCCGCTCACGGTCGAGGCCAAGGCGAAGTTCCGCCAGGACAAGCTCTACGAAACGCCCGAGTGGTTCGACATCGTCTACCACTACCCGGGCGGCACGACGGTCAACTTGCGGAGCGGCCCGGACCACAAGGAGGGCCTGACCTTCGAGGGCGAGAATGGCAGTCTTTACGTTTACCGCGGCAAGCTCGAGTCGAATCCGGCCGAGTTGATCAAGCAGCCGCTCGCCGGGAAGGACGTACGCTTAGAGGTCAGCACGGAGCACTGGGACAACTGGCTCGCCTGCATCAAGACGCGTCAGAAGCCGATCTGCGACGTCGAGGTCGGGCATCGATCGGCGACGGTCTGTCACTTGGGTAACATTGCTGTCCGCATCGGCCGGCCGATTCGCTGGGACCCGGCGGCGGAGGAAGTCGTCGGCGACCGCGACGCGAACCGGATGCTGCTGCGGCCGTACCGGGCGCCGTGGGCTCTTACATGAACCGACGGCGTAAGCCGTTGGGTGACGGATTCTCGCCCGTTCATCCACCGGCTCACGCCGGCGGTTCTTGTCCGCGCTCCAGCGCCAACAAAAACTCCTTGCGCCACAGCCCGCCTCCATAACCACCCAGCTTCCCGCCCGCGTTGATCACCCGGTGACACGGGATCACGATCGCGATGCGGTTCTGCCCGTTCGCCATCCCGACCGCCCGCGCCGCTTTCGCCGAACACACCGCCCGCGCGACATCCTGATACGACCGCGTCTGCCCATGGGGAATCCGCCGCAGCTCCCCCCACACCTTCCGCTGCCACTCCGTCCCGTCGATCGACAGCGGTACGCGAAACTCCGTCAACCGCCCCGCGAAATAATCCGCCAGCTCTCCCCTTAGTTGCTCCAGAAACAAGTGCGCCCCATTCTTCGCGACGCCGTTGGCCGCCGCCGTCTGCGACGCCCGATCGCAGTCGCTGAATTCGAGCATGCACACGCCCTCGTCATTCGCCCCGACCAGGAGCGGCCCCACGGGACTGGCGATTTCGGTGGTCACGAGTGCGGCAGACATGGTCGCCTCCGGTATTGAACAAAAGTTCACTCCGACTTGTTGTAGGACCCGGAAGGCCCGCCGGTGACGGTTTTTTGGCGCCGGCCTCTTCTGTAGCTGGCCTCAGTGAGGCCGGTTTAACCGGGCCGAGTTAGAGAAGAACCGGCCTCACTGAGGCCAGCTACAGAAGGCGGAGAAGTCGCGTTCGCCGCCGGGCGAACACGACGATCGGCAGCGCGAGCAACGTCGCTCCGGCCGCGAACCACGACAGCCGTTTCCGCGGCGGCACGTCCCAGACTGCGAGTGTAGTGTCGCCCGCGATCGCCAACAGCGTGCCGTCCGGTGACCAGGCGTATTGGCCGACGTAATCAGGATCGACCGTCATGGGAAGCGAGTACCGAACATGGCCGGCATCGGTATCCCACAGATGCGGACGGTGTGTGACGACCTCATTCATGGGGCGGCGAAGGAGCTCGAGGATGCGGTCGGCGTGCGTCGCGGAGACGTACAGCCAACGGTTATCGGGCGAAAAGGCGTGACACAGTAAATGCTCGTGCCCGGCGGGGAGCCGGAAATCGCGGGGCAAGGTGAAACTCCGATACTCGTTGCGGGTTGCACGGTCCAGCCGGGGGAAAACTTCGACCGCCCGCTCGGCCAGGACGGACCCGACGTCGGCCTGCGTCATACCAGCCAAGCGCGGGAAGAATTTGGGCTCCGCCGGATCACCGACATGAACCATTGCCGTGAAAGGCAGCCCGCCCGCCGGAAAGCCGCCGATCTCGCGACGCCTCGGCTCTGTATCAGCGACCGTGGTAACGTCCCATGCGAGAAAGATGCGCGCGGGCCCGCCCGGCTCAACCCCAGACACGTGCGCCCCGACGGCCGTCTTGCCGTCGCGGGAAAAGACCAGAGAGTCCGGTCGAGCATCCCTTGAGGGCGACGCGGCGAGGACACGGACCTTGCCCGTGTCCATCTCCAACAATCGGGCCGACCAGCCGATGTGGGAACGCGGGTGGCACAAGTGCGCCAGAGTCCGGCCCTCGGGCGACCACGCCGCCGGCGCTCCGGCGTCGGACAACGCCGCGACTTCCCGCCGCGTCTGCACGTCCCAAACGCGCAGCCAGGGCTGCTCGTCCACGCGGTCGGCATAGGCGATCTGCCGGCCGTCCGGGCGGAACGCCGCGAACTGCTCGTAGGCGTCCCGTGGCTGATCGTTCTCGTTCTCCGCCCGCGGTCCGCCGCGCGGCAGCTCCGCGATGACGGTTCCGTCCGCCGCGTCGTGCAGGAATAACCGCGCCCGCCCGTCGATGACGCGGCCGACGATAACATGCCGTCCGTCAACGCCCGGGTCGACGAGCGTCAGCCGTTCGCCGTCCGGGAACCACTCGCGGACCTCGCCGGTCGCCGCGTCGCGGGCCACCAGCGGGCCGAGCATCGGGCCCGGCGGCCCGTCGATCGTGCCGCTCCACGGCATCGACGTGAGTACGACGGATGTACCCGGAACGAACCCATGCACAACCGCCGGCTCCTCCGTCGGCCACGACGCCCTTGGCCGATACGGCAGCACACACCAGAGCGCGCCGCACCCCGCAAACCAGACCACCGCGGCCAGCAGCCACGTCCCGCGCGGCGATCGCGGCAAAAGGCGACTCATACGACCACCTCCCTCGGCAGTCGGCGCACCCGCCAGAGGCCCAGCATCACGATTAGACACACGAGCACCGCCGCTCCGACCGTGAACCATCCCAGCGATTTTCGCGGCGGAACATCCCAGACGGCGAGCGTGTCTAATCCCGCGATCGCCAAGAGCGTCCCGTCCTGTGACCAGCCGCAAGGCGCCCGACTTTGGAAAGTCCGATCGAGCTCCATCGGCAATTCGCACATTACTCGGGCCGTATCCGTCTCCACCAGCCGTGGCCGCTCGATGATCGAGCGCGGCGGCACGATGCCCGGAAAATGTTGTTTGAGGAAATCCAGAATCGGGTTGCTGTGCTCGCGACTTCCGACGCCGAGCGAGCCGTCCGGCGAAATGCAGTAACGATTCGGGCCGATCGACAGTTCCACGTTTAATTCGCCGCAGAGCTTTCCCGTCGCGTAATCGTACCGCTGCACTGCGACATTGAGTCCGCTAGAAAGTGGCATCGTCGCGAACCAGGAGAGCTTTCGTGGCAAACAGGGCCACATGCCGTGGCAACGATATTTCTCGCGAGCAGTCGTCAGATCCCAGCCGATAACCGGGTACGAAAAAGTGCACGCTCCTGGCGCGAGCATTTGTTCGTGCCTCACAGCCACCAGGATTTGGCCATCCGTGGAAAACGCCAACTGCTCGAAGTCACCGGCCAGCGGTTCAAATGTACGGAAGGCGCGGCTCCGGTG
>DATJGQ010000024.1:0-6709 GCA_035494815.1 Gemmataceae bacterium | reverse complement strand
ATCGTGCAGTAGATCTCGACGCCGGTGTTGTCCTTGGTGATCGGCCCGCCGGACGGGGCCTGCTTGGACTTGTCGTTGCGTGTCAGGTCCGGGCTGATCGGCTGCCACGACTGGCCCTCGTCGGTGGTTTTGAAGAGGACGTTGCCGCCGGCGTAGAGCGTGTCGGGGTCGTGCGGGGAGAAGAAGAGCGGGAAGTTCCACTGGAAGCGGTATTTCAGGTCGGCGGCGCCGTGGCCGAGCGGGTTGTCCGGCCAGACCGTGACGTTGCGGGTCTCGCGGGTGCGGTGGTTGATGCGGCCGATGTAGCCGCCGTAGTTGCCGCCGTAGACGACGTCGGGCTCGCGCGGGTTCGGGGCGAGCCAGCCGCTCTCGGAGCCGGACGACGGCTCCCAGTCGCGCTCGTCAATGCCGCCCGAATCGCTGCGGCTCAAGATGCGGACCGTCGAGTTGTCCTGCTGGGCGCCGAGGATGCGATACGGAGTGTGGCTGTCGGTGATGACGCGGTAGAACTGGGCGGTCGGCTGATTCTGGTACGTCGACCACTGGGCGCCGGCGTTCATCGTCACCTGGGCCCCGCCGTCGTCGCCAACAATCATGCGGCTCGGTTCAGTCGGGTCGAGCCAGAGGTCGTGGTGGTCACCGTGCGGCGTGCGGTTCGGCTGGAACGTCTTGCCGCCGTCGCCGGACCGCAACAGTTGCACGTTGACGACCCACACCTCGTCCTTGTTTTTCGGATGGGCGTAGATGCGGGTGTAATACCAGGCCCGCTGGCGGAGGTTGCGGTCTTCGCTGGTGCGTGTCCAGGTCTTGCCGGCGTCCTCGGAGCGGAAGACGCCGCCGTCCTCGGCCTCGACGATCGCCCAGACGCGCTCGGGGTCGACCGGCGAGACGGTCACGCCGATGATGCCGACCGTGCCCTGTGGCAGGCCCTTGTTGCGGGTGATCTCGGTCCAATTGTCGCCGCCGTCGGTGCTCTTCCAGAGGCCCGAGCCGGGGCCGCCGCTTTCGAGGCTGTAGGGCGTGCGTTTGACCCGCCACATGCTCGCGTAGAGCACGCGCGGATTCGCGGGGTCGAGGATCAGGTCGATGGCACCGACTTCGTCGTTGACAAAGTGCACGCGCTTCCAGGTGGCGCCCCCGTCGGTGCTGCGGAAGACGCCGCGCTCCTGGTTTGGACCGTAGAGATGCCCGAGGGCGGCGGCGTAGACGACGTCTGGGTTCTTCGGGTGGATGCGGACGCGCGGGATGTGCCGCGTGTCGGCAAGGCCGACGTGCTTCCAGGTCTTGCCGGCGTCGGTGGACTTCCACATGCCGGTACCGTGCGAGACGTTGCCGCGGACCGTCTTCTCGCCGCCGCCGACAAAGATGACGTTCGGGTCCGACTCACTGACGGTGACCGCGCCGATCGAGCCGCCGAAGAAGCCGTCGGAGATGTTGTCCCACGTCGAACCGCCGTCGGTCGTCCGCCAAACGCCGCCGCCGACCGAGCCGAAGTAGAAGAGCAGGGGTTTGCCCGGCACGCCGGTGACCGCCGCCGACCGCCCGCCGCGGAACGGGCCGACCAGGCGATATTTCATGCTCCCGAACCAGGATTCGTCATACACGGAGGCGGACTTGTCCTGGGCAAGAGCCGACGAAATGCCGAATGCCGCAAGCAGCAGCCCGCTGAGCAAGAGGGACTTCGACATGAGCTTCGCCATCGCGGTCACTCCGTGTTGATCTGCCCTTTGATGAGCCGCTGGGTGCTCTCCCAAGTGGAGGCGAGGTAGTCGTGATACGCGGCCGCGTCCATCAGGCCATCGCCGGGGCCGGTCATTTCGAAGAGCCAGCCCGGGCCGTAGCAATCGACGTTGATCCCCGACGGATCCTTGAGAAGTTCGCCGTTGAAGACTTCAATCGTACCGCCGATCGGGGCGAAGAGGTCTGCGACGGCTTTCGACGTTTCGATGTTGCCGATTTGCTGCTTGAGTGTGACGGCGTCGCCGGCGTTGACGCACCAGTCGAGGAAGTAGACGTCCTGCATCAACCGCACGGCGTATGCGGTGAATCCGAACCGCAGGCGACCGTCGGCGGCGCGGCCCCACATGTGGTTGCGGGCGTAGAGCAAGTCCGCCGGCAAGCGGGCGGCGAACTTGCCCATCATGAAGGTGAGGTCGTCGGGCATCGGATTAGAAACCACGGAATACACGGAATGACACGGAATGAAGAACTCAATTGTTTTAGTTCTTCATTCCGTGTCGTTCCGAGTATTCCGTGGTGAATTCTCTTTATGTGTAGCGCGTGCCGCGGTGCTCCGGCTCGAAAAACGTGGGCAGGTAGCGGTCGATCTGCAAGAGGCCGTCCGGCGTCACGGTCACGCCGTCGTCCGAGAGAGTGAGAATGTCCTTTTCTTCCAACTCGCGGAATCCGTCGGCAAACTCGTCGAGAATGTCCGTGTCGAACTTTCGACGGAAGTAGTCCGCCTCGATCCGCCCGGTCTTGAGTTGCAGGATCATCTCGCGGATCAGCCGCTGATGATCGGTCACCGGCAGGGCCCGGTGCAGCGGCAGTTCGCCATTGTCGAACAGCGTGCCGACGTAATCCTCCCAACGATCCTCGTTCTGCACGTGCACGCCGTGGACGTGGCCGAACGACGCGACGCCGGTGCCGAACATGTCCGCGCCGTGCCAGAGACTGTCGCGGTAGACGAATTGCGTCGAATGGCCGGGCCGCCTGCGGACCATCGTGTAGGCGCTCGACTGCTCATAGCCCGCGGCGGCCAGTTCGTCGAACGCGTATCGCACCCACGCCCGCTTGGTCGGCCAGTCGGCGACTTCCAGGGCCGGCTCATCCTGGCCGATGACCTTGAGTTCCTTGGAAAACGTCGTGTTATAAGGCAACTCCATCTGGTAGATGGTGACGCTTTCCGGCGTCATTGCGATCGTTTTGCGGACGCAATCCTTCCAGTTGTCCCAGTCCTCGCCGACCATGCCGGCGATCAGGTCGATGTTGATCTGGTCGAAGCCGAGTTCGCGGGCCCAGTCATAGGCGCGGTAGATCTCCTCTTCGAGGTGCGCGCGGCCGTTGAACTGCAAGATCTCCGGTTTGAAGTTTTCGACGCCGAGACTGAGCCGCGTGACGCCGAGTTGCTTGAGAGTCGCCAGCTTGTGGTGCTGCAGCGTGCCCGGTTCGCACTCGAACGTGACTTCGCGCGCGCCGTCCCACGACATGATCTTCTGCAGCCGGCCCATGAGCGTGCCGAGCTGCGTGGCGCTCAGGTACGACGGCGTGCCGCCGCCGAAGTAGACGAACTCCAACGGCCGGTCGCCGACGCACGACGTGCGGCTGTAGAGCTCGACTTCCTTGAGCAGCGCTTCAGTGTAGGTTTTGACGTCGTCGGCGTTCTTGTCGGTGTAGACGCGGAAGTAGCAAAACTTGCACCGCTTCCGGCAGAAGGGGATGTGCAGGTAGAGGCCGAGCGGCGTGCCGGGTTGCGGCGGGCGGTCGATGGCGGCGCGGGCGGCGGGCAAATGGGCCGGTTTCCAGGCGGAAAACGGCGGGTAGTTGGCCACGAAGTAGTTGCCGAGGCCGGTTTTTTCCTGAGTCGCTTGGGCCATCGTCGTGATAAATCTCCTCGGGGCGTCACTTCGCCGCCCCAAGACAGTATACGGTTCCCTTCTCGGTACCGATGACGAGGCAGCCGTTACCGACGGCCGGCGACGCGGAGATCGGCCCGTCCAACTTGATCTTTTGCAACTCCCGACCGGTCGCCAAGTCGAGGACGTACAGGTTGCCGTCGTGCGAACCGACATAAACGCGGCTTCCTACGATCACCGGCGAACTGTCCACTTTCCCTTGCGTGGGGAAGCTCCAGACTTCGGTCCCCTTCGCCCGATCGATCGCGTAAACTCGCTTATCCCGACTGCCGGCGACCACGAGTTTGTCGGTGACCGCCGCCGACGAAAAGAACGGCTGCCGGCCTTTCGGCGATTCAAACGTCCAGGCGATTTCGCCCTTCTTGAGGTCTACGGCCAACAGTTGGTTGCTCATCGTGCCGAGATAGATCGTGTCGCCTCTGGCCGCCGCCGACGCGCCGACCTGGCCGCCGACTTCGACGTGGGACTGCTCCACGCCGGTCGCCGCGTCGAGGACGTGCAGGATGCTGTCGCAGCCGGCGGCGAAGGTCTTGCCGCCGATGACGGCCGGCGTGCCCATCACTGGCCCGCCGTTGATCTGGTACTTCCACTTCGGCTTGCCGTCGGCCCGATTCAGACAATAGAGCGTCTCGTCCTGCGAGCCGAACAGCACGGTGCCGTCGCCGAAGTTCGAGCCGGAGGTAATCTCCGCCCCGACGTCGAACTTCCACTTCTCCTTGCCGGCGATGTCGAGGCAATAGAAGACGCCCTCGACGTTGCCGACGTAGACGCGGCCGTCGTGAACGCCGACCGGCGATTTGATCGCGCCGGCCTTGAACTTCCATTTCGCCTGGCCGGTCGCCAGGTCGATGGCGTGCAGGTGTTCGTCAAAAGCGCCGACGTAGACAACGCCGTCGACGATCGCCGCGGTGCCCTCGACGCCGCCGCCGGCGCGGTCTTGCACCGTGGCGTAGGTCCAGCGCTGCACAAGCTTGTCGGGGAGCGCTTCAGTGCTGACGCCGGTCTGGGCCGGGTCGCCTCGGAAGGTCGGCCAGTCGGCGGCGGCGAGTAATACGGCGGCGACGACGGCGGTGAGCACGCGGCTGGCCATAGCAACGTCTCCGAACGCGGTTCCGGTCACGGATATTCGACGCACCAAATGCGAGTGTCCAACTCCCAGACCACGCGGCAGCCGGCCAGCCCGTGGAAGAAGACGACGCCGACGCGGCTGGGGACGTTGGCGAAATTCCGAACAGCGAGGCACCGGACCGGCGCGCCGATCCCAACCCGCGTGACCGGGTCGAGCAGCTGAGCGGCAAGAAAACCACATCGCAGCCAGACCCACGCACCGCTGGCGTCTTGCCGCATCCGCGGCCCAGCCGCGAGTAACTGGCCGGATCGGCCCATGCGGTCGTAATCAGTCGGGGCCAAATCGAAACCGACTACCCCGGCGCGGTCGGTCAGTCCGGTGTCGAGCATCAATCGGCAAGGGTTCGTCCCGAGCGCAACGTCGATCCAATAGCGGCCGTCGGACGCGACGGCCCAGCAGGCGCGGTTCATTCGGAGAGGAACTCGGTCCGATAATCCTCGATGACTTCAAACACCGGCTCTTCCTCGGCTCGAAAAATAGCCGCCGATCCGGGCGGCGGATTGAGAGTTTCCATGACCGCAATTACTTTGTTCACGTCCGTGTCGGCGGCAATGACCCGGCCGCTTGCGAACCCGACGAATTGTCCGGCGTAATCGCGGCGGATTTGTTCTCGCTGTCCCGTAAACACCCGCTTCGTCCGCTCCAATTCGGCTTCGTATTCTTTCTGCCATTCTTCGTAACTGGTCATGGCGTCACCCTCCGCCCCCATTATCCGTCACATCGCCGCTTCGTACAGCTGCAGCAAAACCTCTTGGTTCACGGGTCGGGGATTGAATCGGCCTGTCCATTGTTGGGCGGCCTCCTCCGCCAACAGCGGCAGGATGCTCCGACTCGCGCCACACGACGTCAAATCGGTTGGCAATTCGGCGGTCTGCAACAGGTCGGTCACGCGGCGGGCGAGCGCCTCGGCCCCGTCGGGCAGGCCGGCGTCGGCGGCGAGGTCGGCGTAGAGGGAACTGACGGCGGTCGCGTTGAAGCGGATCACGTGCGGGAGCATGACGCCGACGGCCATGCCGTGCGTCAGGCCGTAATGGGCGGTCAGCGGGTTGGCACAGGCGTGGCAGGAGCCGAGCATCGAGTTTTCGATCGCCATGCCGGCGAGATGGGCGCCAAGTTGCATCGCGGCACGTGCCGGCAGGTCGCGCGGGCGTTCGAGGACGCGCTCGAAATTCGCTTCCAACAGCCGCCACGCCCGCCGTGCGAACATCTGCGACAAGGCCGAACGCTTCGTACACACGTACGACTCGATCGCGTGCGCCACGGAGTCGATGCCGGTCACGGCCGTCACCCGCGGCGGCTGCGTGAACGTCACTTCCGGGTCGAGCAGTCCGATTCGAAAGGCTGCCTTGCGGTCGCCGCAGGCCATCTTGAGGTGCGACGACTCGTCCGCGATTAGCGCGTAGGACTGAGCTTCGCTGCCGGTCCCGGCGGTCGTCGGCACGCCGATCGACGGCAGCATCGGCTTGGTCGCCTTGCCGAACCCCTGGTAGTCGGCGATTTGGCCGCCGTTGGTGAAGACGAAGTTGATCCCCTTGGCCGTGTCCATCGCGCTGCCGCCGCCGATGGCGACGAGCAGGTCCGCCCGGTGGGACTTCGCGGCCGCGACGCCCGCCTCGACGTGCCGGGCGGTCGGATTCTCCTCGACCGCGTCGAACACCGCGACGTCCAGCCCGGAATCGCGCAGCGATGCAATCGCCCGCTGGGGATGGCCGGCGTCCTCGAGGCCAGGGTCGGTGACTAAAAGGACGCGGGTGCCGCCGAGTTCGCGCGCGAGTTCGCCGAGCCGCGCGATGCCGCCCGCCTCGAACACCACCCGCCCGAGCGGGATGTAGTCGAATGGCTGCGGCAGCCCGATCGGCTTGCGGGACGGCGCGCTCGCGGGTGTTATTGGCGGAGGGGAACTCATGCGGTTAGCGAGCGGCCCGCACTCCGCCGCGCGTCGCGG
>DATJGQ010000023.1:0-11957 GCA_035494815.1 Gemmataceae bacterium | reverse complement strand
GTCGGTGGAGTACACCACGATGGTGTCGTCAGCGATCTGAAGATCATCAAGCTTGTCCAACAGCGCGCCCACGAGTTTGTCGTGGTCGATCATCGTGTCGTGGTACGGGGACTGCCAGCGCCCGGCCTGCCCGACGCTCTCCGGCTTGGGGTGCGTGCGCAGGTGCATGTGCGTCGTGTTGAACCAGACGAACCACGGCGCGCCGTCCTCGTTGGCGCGGCCGATGAAGTCGAGCGCGTGCTCGAGCACCTCGTCGTCGATCGTCTCCATCCGCTTCTTCGTCAGCGGCCCCGTGTCCTCGATCCGCTGTCTGGGTTCCCGAAGAACTCGTCGAAGCCGTGCACGGTCGGCAGGTACTTGTTCAGGTCGCCGAGGTGGTTCTTGCCGAACTGGCCGGTAGCGTAGCCCTGGGCCTTGAGCGCCGTGGCGATGGTGCACGCCTGAGCGGGCATGCCGACATCGGCGCCGGCCTGGCCGACGGTCGTCAGTCCTGTACGAAGCGGAATCTCGCCGGTAATGAAGCTCGCCCGACCCGCCGTGCAGCTCGCCTCCGCGTAATAGTCGGTGAACAACATTCCCTGGGAGGCCAGCTTGTCGAGGTTCGGCGTTTTACCTGACGACATGCCGCGGTGGTAGGCGCCGATGTTCCAGACGCCGACGTCGTCGCCCATGATGAAGACGATGTTCGGCTTCCTGCCGGCATCGGCGGCGCGTTGAGCGGCGACGATTGGCAGGGAGGTGGTCGTCGGGTTCGCCTGTGCGAGCAACACGCCGCGGTCGGCGCCCTCGCAACAAGGCGCGCCGGTCGTCAGAGTCGTGGCCCGCGTCGGCTCGGCGGCGTCGGACTGTTGCAGCAGCGGCATTCGGCCAGAAGCCGCCAGCCAGCCGCCGACCGCGCCGACGGCTAAGACCGCCAGCAATTGGATTCGCCCGTGTCGAACCATGTTGCGCCCTCCTAGGGAGCGAAAACAAAACCGCCGGCGCCGACGTCAGCGCCGGTCACTTCCGCGGAGAATCTTTCACGCAGCGAAACCCGACGTGCGACATGCCGGTGTCCGGCGTGCAGCCCATGCGGGCGCTGGGTCTGTAGTTGAAGCAGTAACCGGCGCAGCACAGGAACGACCCGCCCCGGTGCGTCCGCTCGGGCGGACGCTGCCGCGGGTCGAAGCTGCTCGACGGACCGGACGGGTTGATGGACAGCTTTTCGCCGGCCGTCAGAGCGTAAGCGTTGGGCAGGTACCAGTCGTTGCACCACTGCCAGACGTTGCCGGACATGTCGTAGAGGCCGTAACCGTTCGGCGCGAACGCCTTCACCGGCGACGTCCGCGGATAGCCATCCTTAACCGTGTTCTTGTCCGGAAAGTGACCCTGGAAAATGTTGCACTGCGGGCGGTCGTCTGAGAACGGCTCGTCGCCCCAAACGTACTTCTTCCCGTCAAGTCCGCCGCGGGCGGCGAATTCCCATTCGGCCTCCGTCGGCAAACGCTTGCCGGCCCACTTGGCGTACGCTTCGGCGTCGAACCAGGAGACGCAGACGACCGGATGATCGTCGCGGCCCTCGATCGAACTTTCCGGACCCTCCGGATGTCGCCAATCGGCCCCGGGCGTCCATTTCCACCACTGGCTCACGTCCCGCAGATCGACGGGATGGTCCGGCGGCGTGAAGACGACCGCGCCGGCCCTGAGGTCTTCCTGTCTCGGGACGGGTGCCCCGGGCATCGCGTACTTCCGGATCTCGTCCACGGTCGGCACTTTCTCGGCGGTCGTGACGTAACCGGTGGCTTCGACGAAACGGCGGAACAGGGCGTTGGTGACGTCCGTCTCGTCCATCCAGAAGCCGTCGACGCGGACTCGGTGCGCGGGCCGCTCGGCCGGGGAGGCGTCCGCGGCGTCGCTGCCCATCATGTACTCGCCCCCGGGGATCCAAACCATTTCGGGCGGCGCCGTCGCCGAATCACGGAGGCGAACCAGCCCGAAAGCGGCTGCGAACGCGGCCGCGCCGAGGAGGACGAGTTGAATGGCTCGCTTCACGAGTTGCCCAACTGCTCCGGCGAGCCGACGGTTTTTCGGCGCGCGTGTCTTCGATCAAAGAAGAGAAACCAGTCCGGAGACGGGACGCAGTCGCCCCCTCAATCGGTTCGGAAAGAATTCGACATTGGAAGAGAAATACGGAGGGAAAGCTACTGGCCGGCAAGCCCCCCTGCAACTGTCAAAACTGACAGGTGGGTGCCGTAGAAATGACAGGCGGCTTCACATGTCTTTCGCGTACGTCATTAGAAGTCGTACGCTGCCCGGCCGAAGCCGTTGATCCGTTAAGGGGTGACGGCCGGCTGATCGCGGTGCTCTGCGGGCGGCGCATCGAGATCGGTCTGCGGCGCCTCAGCCATGGCGGCCGTCGCGACGCAAGATCCGCAGATCACGAGCAAGGCTCAGGCGGGGATCATCGGTTAGCCCTCCGCCCCGGCGCCCGGAAGCTGACGGGGTCCTGCCGGCGTCGCGGAGGCGGCGGTCGGCGCCGGCGCACAGCCGCAGTCGCTGCACGCCACCGCCGGCTTGCCGCACCCGCAGCCGCCGAACTTGAACTGCATCGTGAACGTAAACATGTGCACGGCCGTGTCCATCGAGACGCCTACGCCCGTCGCCTCGCGGACGGGCCCCGTTAGAGTGTTGCGGAACGCATAGGCGTACCCGAGCGACGCCGAGACGGCGTCCGTCAGGGCGATTGTGGTCGCCGTCGTCAGCGTGTGCTGCGTGATCACCGGCGCCTGGACGTTGAACAGCGTGCCGACGCTCGGGATCGGGTTGTCGTTGTAGACGTACCCGCCGCTCACCGCGATCCGATCGGTCAGCTGATAACGGCTGCCGAGCGCCGCGGCGAAGACGTTCCGCCAGCCGAGCCCGCCGTTCACGATCGACGTGCCGAACAGGTCGGAATTGGCGTAGTCCAGGAACCGCAAGTCCGCGGCGAGCAGCAGGCGATCCGTCGGCCGATAGCCGACGCCCCACGAGTAGACCGCCGGCAGCGTCACGTTCAGCTTCAACGTGCGGGGCAGACCGAGTTCCGTCCGGGCGTGGTAGAGCCACGGCTCGAACCATTGCGGGCTGGTGTACCCGAAGCCCAGGTCGATCTGATTGGTGAGCGAATACACGAGGCCGGCGCGGAACCCGGCGCCCCAGAACGGCCGCGAATGGCTGCCGGTCGGGAACGTGCCGATGCCGTCGCCGTTCGCGTCGTCCGGCGCGCCGAAGTACGCCGGGTCGAACGAGGTGACCGCGACGTCGATGGTCGGGCCGAGGCCGAGGTAGAGCCGATCGCCGAGTTTGTACGCGGCCGTCGGCGTCATTTGCAGGATCAGCATGTTCGCCGCGATCGGCCCCTGCACGTTGCCGAGCGGACCGATCCCGGCGAGGATCGGGTTGCCCACGTCGCCGGGAAAATTCACGCCACCCGCGGCGATGCTGTTCAAGCCCATGCCGAGCGTCATCGGACTCTCGTCCGGCTGGTACACGATGCCCAGGCTCGTCGCCGGGACGAGTCCGCTATCACTCTTGGTGCGGCCGCTCCGCAGACCGAACAGTCCGGGCGCGGACGACTCGAGATTGATCTCGGGCATCAGGAACGCCCCGCCGACGGCGACTTCGGACCGCCCGAACCGTCCGATCGCCGCGGGGTTCCAGTACAGAGCCCCGATCGAGTCCACCGGCGTCGCCGTCGACGCCCCGCCCATGCCGATATGAGCCGCACCGCCGCCGGGTAGGTACAGTCCCTGCCCACGAGCGACGGTCGGCAGAACCATCAGTGCAAATGCGGCCACGAATCGGTTTAGGAATTGTGAGCGCATAGCTTCGACCCCGCCGTGAGGATGATCACTGACGGTTAGATCGGTTATTCGTCCGGTATCGATTGAAGAAAATCTGCGGGCGCGGGAAGGCAGTCGGGCCGTGGTCGATTGGGAAGCTTACAGCCTCGCGGAGCGGACCGCCGGATCTCACCCTTTCGGGTTTGTCAGCCGGCCGAGGAACAGAATGGTGCCGTGCTTGAGGTCTCGGATGAGAAATAGGAACGGGCGGTCCGCCCGAAAGTCCACCGGCGGCGGCGGCACTGGGGCCGGGAGGTTTCCACCGATGCCGCTGACGGCGGCCGCCACAGTCCCTTCCTCGGTCACTTCCACGAACGCCCGGTGCGCCACTCGCGTCAGAGACAATCGCTCTCCGACTAGACCGGAGAAGTCCGCCGCCTGCGGGTCAAAGGCCGCCTTCATGCCAAGACCCCGAAGTGCGTCGGCCGGCGAGGACGCGGCCTCGATGCGGAACCGCGGGAGCCAGACGCGCACCGGCCGATCCCGCCCCGCCGCCAGCCACTTCGCCAGGACGTCGGCCGACACTTGCTTCTCGATCGCCGGCAACCCGTCCGGCTTTCGCGGCAGGACGATGTCCATCCCCAAGTCGCCGCCTTTGTACGACAGCTCGAGCACCTGGTACCCGTCGCCCTCGGCGTATCGGAATTCGGACTCCTGATGCATCAGCGGCGTCATCGCCCGTTCGCCGTCGGCGAGGTGGAATGGAGCGTCGGCCGTCGCGGCCTTGTTGAACTTCGTATCCCAGTCGCTTTTGAAGTAGATGGCATTGGCGAGCACCAGCCGGGTGAGCGGGGTCACGTCTCCCGGGCCGAGGACCGTTTGCACCTTGCCGCGGGTGCGGTCGGCGGCCCAGGCGTTGATCCGCCGGCGCGCGGCTTCCGGGTCGGACGCAAAGTCGGCGTCATTCAGATTGGCACCGAACCGGTTCACCAGCCGGGCTGCCGCCCCCGGCCGCCACGGGATGCCCTTCTGCCCCCAGAGGGCGTTGGCGACGGCCAGCTCGTACGGCCGGCCTGGGCGGGCATAGAGCCGCCCGAGGTCGCCGGCCGCCAACGCTTTGGCCCGATCGTTCGGCAGGTGTAAGACCCGGATCATCTCGTCGCGCGTCACACCGTTTGCCCCGTCAGCCGTCATCGCCAGGGCGGCGTGAATGCTGTACGGCGAGAAGAACAGATTCCCCGAACCCGCTCGCAGCCCGGCGTACAGGTCGAAGGCGAACCGGTTGTTCGCGTTCGCCACGGCCTGCAAGTCGGCCGACCATGCGCCCGCCTGCGGCGGCACCGGCTCAGTCCGTGCGGAGCCGATCCCGCAAGTCCATCCGGCGAAGACGCAGAGGACGAGAGCCCGCATGAGACACCTTTGACGCGTCAGGAGATTAACAGACCCGTGACGCTAGGATATCACGTCTCGGAAATGCGCGACGCTGGAAATGTCTGTGATCCGTCAGACCGACGGCGGGAAAAAAAGTGTATTCGTTTGGCCTCCGGCGGGCAGTATCAAGTGCGGTGCTGCCGCCATTGAACTTCGGCGCGTCGGGGCAGTCTGGTCCAGGACACCGAGGTTGCTGCCACCGCACCTGATTTTCCGTACCGCCGGCCGCCGTTGGCCGCTGGGGGCGCGGAGTCCGCGCTTTGGCCTTGCGAGGTGTCGTTCATCTCCGCATGGGCCGTCTCGATTCCGGTCTCGTGCGACCCGGACGGGCCGAGGGGCGGACTGCCCCGCCGACGGGTTACTGCTTCGCGTCCGTCCGTTCGGACGGATAGTCAAACCAATGGAGTTCGCAGCGATGCATGACGGGATCTCGAACCACATTTCCGCACGCGCTTCCCAAGGCACGCGCTCCCGGCGCGCCTTCCTGGCCCGCGCGCTGGGTGGCGGCGCCCTCGCGGTGCCGGCCCTCGGCCTGCTCACGGCCACGAGGGCCCAGGCGGCATCGTCCAAAAAACTGACCGGACTGACTGCCGAATTGCTCCAGGAGATCATGAACGACGAGGCCGCCCACGTCCGGATTATCCAGAACCTTCTCGACGACGAAGACAACCCACTCCCCGTGCCGATCCGGAGACCTCCCAAGCTCGACATCGCCGAACTGACGCAGCCTACGGTCGACGACTTCCTGGAAACCGCGGCCGCGTTCGAGAACACCGGTTCGGGCCTCTACCACGGGGCCCTGCTAAACATTACTCAGACCGACGAGTACTTCCCGACGGCCGCCGGCCTCGCGGCCGTCGAGTCGCGCCACGCCGCATGGCTCAACTCGCTGCTCGGCGAGTCGCTGGTGCCGAACTTCGTGCCCGTCGAGGCGCCGATCAACCAGAACACGACGCTCGCGCGGGTCGCGCCGTTCGTGACCGACCCGCGCTCGACGTTCCCGTCCTTCGACACGACCGAGTCGACCGACGAGAACAACTTCTTCGTCCTCGACTTCGTCCTGTTCCTGGAGTACATCGAAGCGGCGTTTTACGCCATCAATGTGCCGCGGTTCGCCGTCCTGAAGTGATCCGCTCACGCGCCGAATGTGGCGACAACCTGCAACTGGCCGCCCGCGTCGAACTGGATCATTGCCGGTCGGCGCAGGCGGCGCCCTGACACGCCTATCGACGGCGACGGGCCTTACTCAGTGGCCAAGGATTCGCGCGCACCTTCACCAGCCGCCTTCGAGCGCTTCAATTCGAGCAATTGCTGCTTGTGCGGCATCGCCGACGGTTATGCGATCCATGACTTCGGATGAGTCGCCTACCGCGGCGCGCAGTGAGGCAAGTACTGGACGACCCGTTGCGGCCAACCTCCCGAGCTGTTGAGCTGCGTAGTACCGAACCTTTCAAGTGCCCCGCCCAAAAAAAAGTCTGCGGCGCTTCGTCATAGCACAAACCTGGACAGTGCCAGAGGTCGGGAAGAAAGTGGACGTTCACGTGAACGTCCCGTTTGATCCGGGTCCAACCAGAGAGCAAGTTGTTATCCGTCCTGCCTAGCGCCCCCTCGGATCAATGGAACATGCCGAGAGTCGCCCATTCCCCTTCCCTATTATCGAGACGGATGAAAAACCGCTCCTTATCATCGTCCCAACAAAGTCGCTTACCGCCGAAATACCGTCATACCGGCCCGGTCAAGTGGAACGCCTCGTTCGGTTTTTCTTGCCATGCCCGCTCCCTTGTCCACTTTGACTTTTTGCCTCAACCTTTTGCCAGAATTCACGGTGACCGATTCCGGCTCCTTCATCAATGCGACGATCTGCGGCATCAAGGATCGCACGCAGCTTTTGGGAATGTGCCAATAACAACCGCTCGAGCTCCTCGTCATCATGAACGCCGAGCAACACGGCCACGGCTTTGCCGTTCCGAGTGACCACCACCGGCCCCGCGGCGCTCGCCTGTACGTAAGAACTGAGTCGGGCTTTGACCTCGGCCACAGATGCAATTCTCATAGCTTCACCTCTTCGCCTGCGACGAACAGCCGATTTCGCTCTTTGACGGCGATTGCCAGAATCCGACCCCGGTTTCGTTCGGCATCGACCCGGTAGAAAACACGAAACCGGTTGTCCGGCCCCAGTCGCAGCTCCCACCTTGCTCCCAAGTCGATCGGCCGCTCGAGCTGCTTTCGGTTGCGCGTCACTGAGTCCGGTTCGAACCGGAGTTGTTCTTCGATGGTGGTACGAATAAGCGAATGATACTTTGCCTCAATAACTTCCAGATGGCCCCTGACATTGGGATCGTAGACCAGGACATACGGCTGCTTTTTGGCCATGACCATTATTCTGGTCACGGCGATTCTAGGGTCAAGCACGGCAGTCAGACGCGACCGGCGGCACTCCACCCAACGCAATCCGGCCGTGTTCGCTCAGCTCTGCCGCCTCACCATTTCGGCGATCCAAATCGGCGCGAAGGGCGACGTGCAACCCTTCGACACGGGATAGTCGCGAAAGATTCCCAACTTCTCGCCGATGGCGATGGCCCGCTTGCGGAGTTTGGGGAAGTGGATGCCGATTTCCGCGAGGGCGCTGTTCATCGTCCACTGCACGACCGGATCGGCGTCTGCCATTTCGGACTCGATGCGATCCAGCAGCGCCGCGGGATCGAGTCCGTCCGGGCTCTTCGCGATCCGCCCGGCCGTCAGTTGCCAGCCGGCACGGGCCGCCCAGCGGTCGTTGTCGGCCATCCATTTTTGGCGAAGCGTCTCCTTCTCGGCGTGCTGCTTGACGACATAGGAGATGAGCCAGTCCGCCACGTGCGCGAAGCTGATGGACCGCACCAACCGATCCAATTCTTTGGCTGAGAGAGTCTCCGGCTTGATTAAGAGGGCTGCCAACAGCTGGGCGTCGACGTTCCCGGTCTTCCAGAGCGGCATGGCCAATTCCGGCTTGGACTGAAGTTTCTTCGCCAACGCCCGGATATCGCCGTGTTTGACGCCGAACTGATTGTCGCCGGCGCCCCACTTGGCGTTGTGCTTGCGCGTCGCCTCGTTGCCGAGCGCTTCCAGCCACTTGAGCGTGTCGTTGAGGGTCATGGTCGTGATACTACCAGCGTCAGCCCCGCCGCGTAACGGACTACTTCTTCACGCGCTTGTGGACGTTGACGAAGGTCTCCGAACCCGGCGGGCTCTTGAACTCCGTCGGCCTCTTCTTGCCGCCGGAGTCAAAGCAGACTTTCAACGTGTCCCCGTTGAACTCATAGATGCCCAGCATGACCGCCCCCTTGCTCGGACCTTCCGTCATGGTGACGTCGATCGTCTTCGGTGACTTCGACGGGTCGAGCTTCTGGGTACCGACCTGGATCACCTCATTGCCCTTCTTGACGGTGTGCTTGTCGCCCTCGAAGGTGAGTACGAGCTCCTTGAGCTGGGCGGCCGGAAGCGCCTTGCCGCCCGCTTCGCTCGACTCGAAGGTCCAGGTGCCCTGGAACTTCTTCACCTCCCTCTCGAGGTCCGCCTTGTCGTCCGCCACAGCGCCCGACGCCACGAAACCGACGGCGCCGATGAGCACCACAAGAAAGATTCGCAGGCCTGTCTTCCTCGACATAAAAGGGGACAGTGACATTGCCGTTGGACGCGAAGCGAAGACTCCCGGGATCGCACTATTTCTTTTGGGCAATCTGGATGAGTCCATCCGACAAAACCGTGCCGGTAGCGCCGGTGGTAGCGCTGCGCCGCCGGCCGCCTTCGAACTTCCCGCGGTGCCGATCTTACTGCAGCGGTCATAATAGAGTATGAAACCGCATCTTGCCGCCGTCGCGGCCCTCGCCTTCACATGTCCGGCCGTGGCCGGCTCCCCGGCCGCGGCTCTCCGCGAGGGGGATCCTTGTTGCTGGGAGGTCCTTTTCCGCAAAGGCACCGTCGGCTGCGGCCCGCACGGTCCCACTCAGGGCACTGTACTCTACGCCGACGGCAACCACCCGCGCGTCAAAGCTCGCCTGCAGGGAATTGTCTGGAAGGGCAAGAACTTTCACGACGACGGCACTTTCACCAACCGCTGGCTCGGCGGCGTCCAGGCCGTTTCCGCCGACACCCGCGTGGAGCCCAGTTGGCTCGACGGCGAGCCCTGCCTCGTCATGCAGTACGCGCCGAACGTTCCGGTCTTCGGCAACGTCCGCGACGAGCTCCGCCAGATTGGTCCGGACCTATGGCTCGGCCGCAGCTACGACGCCGCCACCGGCCACGCCAAGAACTGGTTCGTGTTGCGGGGAAAATGAGTGGGACGCAAAATGCTAACTTTCTGGGCCGCGTCGAATGCGGTCCACATCCGTCCGAAATAGCTACCTTCTCTCCCGCAATCACTTCCGTCCCAATCTGGTTGATTCCAATCCCGTCCGCTTGTTCGGGGTCTGGCGTGGGCATGTTTCGGACAGAACAAAGTCCAGCCGTCACGGAAATGCCCGCTTCGCACCGCCAAAACGCGAAACTTGCTCTTGACCCGCTCTAGACCCGTCGCTAGTGTCCCGCCGCAATTCGGGGATTAACTGAAGGCAATGCACCACCGGTGGGTCGCACGACCGACCGGGGGGCGTCGCGCATCAGCGGGGGCGTCAGACCGGGGGTCGGTCGTCGCCCGGTCGGACTTTGCGCCGGTCGCTCGCGCCCGGGGGGACGCAGGGGGAAAGGTAGCCATGGTGTCTCAGGCATCCAAGCGGCAGTGGGGTAACCTCGTGACGCGTCTGGCGCTGGCGCCGCTGATCGCCGCCGGCGGTTGGGCGACGTTGACCATGGCCCAGGCGCCGAATCTGCCGACGCCGATCGCGGCCGCCCGACAGCCGGACCCAATGGCCGGCCGGACGTCGTCGGACGTCGATACTGTCCGCCAACTCGTCCGCGACGGCCGCGCCGCCCTCATCGCCGGCGATCGGCCGAAGGCCGAGCGACTCGCCCGCCAGGCCGCGGCCATGAAGGTCACCCTGCCCTTCTGGGAGACCGACACGCCCGAGAAGCTGCTTATCGACATCGGCGTCTCCGCGACCCCGCCGAAGGTCGTGCCCCAGCCGAAGACCGACCCCCGCTCCCTGATGGCGAAGGCGAACGACAGCTTTAAGCTCGGCAAGCTCGACGACGCCCGCAAGTACGCCCAGCAGGCCGAAGCGGCCAAAGTCAGTTGGGGCCTGTTCGAGAAGTCGCCGACCAAGCTGCTCGAAGAGATCCAGGCGGCGAAGGCGAAGCACGACAAGGACGAGTCGATGCAGGTCCTCGCCGACGGCCGCAAGAAGCTCAAGGAAGGCAAACTCGACGAGGCCGAGCAACTCGCCAACAAGGCCCAGCGGCTGCACGGCCCGTACAGCGTCTGGGACATGGGCGACCGCGCCGACAAGCTGATCGGCGACATCCTCGCCGCCAAGGACGCCGCCCGCAAGGCCAAGGTGCCGCCGACCGCGACGGCCAAGGCCGATTCGAAACAATCGGACAAGGCTAAGTCGTCGAAGCCGACCGAGACGGTCGCGAAGGCGGATTTGTCCAAGACCAAGACCGAAGTCGCCAAGGACAGCAAGTCGAAGGCGAGCGGCACCCTTATGGCGAAGACCGACGCCAAGTCGGCCCCCGCGCCGTCGTGGCCCGCCGAAACTACGCCGAAGTCCGGCGAGCCGGAGCAGGCCGTGAAGAAGCCGGCTAATACGCCGGCCCCGGCGGCGGCGAAGAGCGGCGTTCAGGTCGCGTCGGCCACCACGCCGGTGAAAGCGAACGCGGCCGAACGCACTCGCGCGTTCAAGCTGATGGCCGAGGGCAAGGCGGCTCAGAATGCCGGCAAGTACCTCGAAGCCCGTGCCAAGTACCAGGAAGCCAAGAAACTCAAGGTCGATTACGGCCCGGACGACGATCGGCCGGACCGGTGCCTGACCGAACTGTCGGCGAGCGTCGTGAAGTATTGTGACGCGGTGTGCAAGGAAGCCGCCCGGCCCAAGACGACGCCGCAGGATTTGACCAAGTGTGAGGCGAAGCTGAACGAAGCCCGCAACGTCGCGTTGGCGTTCGGCCTCGACTGCCAGCCGCTCGAGGCGAAGATCCAGTGGGTCAAGCAAGTCCGCGGCGGCGATCGCTCGACGAATCCGGCCCCGGCGCTGCCGGCCCCGAGCCAGCCGACGATGACGGCCAAGGCCCCGTCGAACCCGCCGGCCCCGACCGTCGTCGCGGCCGCACCGAAAACCACGAGTCCCGCTCCGGCGCCGCAGATGCCGCCGGCGGCGGTGGCCCAGACCCCGCCGACTGTCGTCGCTCAGGCGCCGTCGGCGCCGACCACGAACGCCGTCGCCGTCGCGATTCCGGTCGTGCCGATGCCGACGCCGGTCGTGCCGACCGCGCACACTAGCGCGCCGATGCCGGCCGCTCCGACTCCGACTGCGGCCATGCCGACCGCCGTCGCCGCGGCCCCGCAAGGGCCCAGCGCGATAAGCATGGTCCAAGGCCAGTCCATGCTCGAGAAGGCCCGCATGGAACTTCGCGGCGGCCAGACCGACATGGCCCGGCAACTGGCGACCGAAGTCTATAACGGCCCATACGGCATGCAGGGCGAGGCCGAACGGCTGATCCGGTCGATCGACATCGAAGAGAACAACCAGCGCGTCCTCGCCTCCAATCGCAACTACGACGCGGGCATGACCGCCTTCCGCTCGAAAGATTACA
>DATJGQ010000022.1:0-2104 GCA_035494815.1 Gemmataceae bacterium | reverse complement strand
CACCTGGAGGGGTGACCGCCGGGCGGGCCAGGCGGATGACCAGCCGCTCGATCTGCAGCCGGTCCGGCAGCGGGCTGCCGCCCTTCAGGCCGGCGTCGGTCTCCAGCAGCCAGTCGTAGAGCTTGTCGAGCCGCCGCCGGCCCAGATGGCGCAGCAGTCCCTCCGCCCGCGCCTTGGCCCAGGGCTGGATGTTCTCCCTGTCCATCGCCGCCGCCGGCGACAGCCCGTTTTTCAGGTACCGGTTGATCCGCCCGAGCTGCCGCAGCTGCCAGGAGAACGCCCCGAGGGCGAAAGAAATGGTGTCGCTTCAAAAAAATGGTGTCGCTTCAGTTTTCTAGGGGGTGAAAAAATGGTGTCGCTTCAGTTTTCGTGGGTGGAAGTGGCGGGGAAGAATGCTGTCGATTCAGTTTTCGGGGAAAAATGGTGTCGCTTCAGCATTCGCGGCTGAAAGAGTCGGCTAACACACTTAGCCCTGTCCGGGGCCCCTGATCCGCGGAATCGGCCGGATGGATGGGCGACTTCTTCTGAACGCCCTGAATTCGTTCATTTCGTTCATTTCGTTCATTTCGTTCTTTTGCGTTCAAATTCGTTTTCCAGACCCCACCGCGAAAAACGCAAAAACACAAAACGAATTCGCGCCCGGGTCGCCGGGCTCAACCCGCAGAGGACGCTGGTCCTGGCCGCGAGGTCACGACGACCGCAGCCGCGGTCGCGGGTCCGGAAGGGGGATCGTCTGCTCGAGAGCCGAAGTGCAGCCGGGCAGTTCTGCCGTCAGTCGCTCGATCATCTCGGGCGGCGCCTCGACCAGAAGCATCCGGGACGACTCGTCTACGATTTGGACGTCGGGTGATTTCGCGAGCCGCTGCTTGGCGTGGTGCGGCGACGTGCCCTTGCCCGTGAAACGCAGAATGTAGCGTGCCATCGCGTCCCTCCCGTCGGCGCTGCGGCCGGACTTTCCTCTTCTCGCATTCTTTCACGATCCGGCGGCACTGTCTAGGGAAGCGGCAGACCGTTGCCCTGCATCTCGGCCGGGAAACCGCGGTCCTTGGCGGACTGGAGCAGCGCCTTCGCGATGGCGTCGGAGCGGTCCTGGTTGCGGGGCATCGCCAGCACGGCCGGCAGTTGCGAGAGCAGGCGGGCGGCGAAACCGGCGACGGCCGGCGAGGCCATCGACGTCCCGCTCATCGGCGCGTAGCCGTCCGGCACCGTCGAGAGGATGCCGACGCCGGTGCCGGTCAGGTCCACCTCGGGCCCGACGTTGGAGAAGGCGGCGATGAATTCGTCGGCGTCGGTGCCGAGCGGGGCCTTCACTTCGCCCTCTTCGAGCGAGCCTTTCGGGAACGTGCCTTTGCGGCCCATGGCGGAGACGGCGACGCAGAGCGGGTCGGCGGCGGGGAAACTTACCGGGCCGCGGCCGTCGTTGCCCGCGGCGGCGATCACCACGCAGCCCTGCTGCCGGGCGTCGTGAACGGCCGATTGCGTCGCCGGGTCGCTCGGCCCGCCGCCGAGGCTCAGGTTGATGATGTCGCAGTGGTCCGTCACCGCCTGGTCGATCGCCTTGGCGATGGCGAAGTTGCTCGCGCCGCTGGCGCCTTTGCCGAAGACGCGGTAACTCCGCAGCGACGCGCCGGGGGCCAGTCCGCGGAGGCCTTGCGGCGGTGTGCCCCGCGCGGCGACGATGCCGCCGACGTGGCTGCCGTGACCGGCGCCGTTGTCACCGAAGTCGTTGGGGTCCTCGCCCGTGACGGCGTTCATGCCGCCGGCGACGAGGAGGTCGGGGTGCGGGCCGACGCCGGTGTCGACGATGCCCACCGTCACCCCCTGGCCGGCGCCGCCCGGGGAGTTGCCGTAGTAGTAGCGCAACCCGTCGGTGAAATCGAGCGTCACGGGAGTCAGGGTGACTTCGATCCCGCGGCGGGCGGAGACGTTCTTTTTCAGCGTGCCCCAGAAGGCGAGCTTCGGGTAGACGTAGAGCCGTTCGACGGTCGCGGCGCCGCCGAGGGAAAGTCGGACGACGCCCTGAGCGTTCGTGACGCCTTGAGCGCCGCTGCGGTTCTCGAAGTCCGTGAACGCGACAACCGTCGCGCCGCGGACGGGTTTGCCG
>DATJGQ010000021.1:0-3948 GCA_035494815.1 Gemmataceae bacterium | reverse complement strand
GCCGACGGACGTCATCTCCTTCCCTCTGAGCGGCCCGGGTGCCAAGACGCTTGAAGGCGAGATCGTCGTCGGCGCGGAAGTTGCCCGCGCCCGCGCGGCCGAACTGCGGCACGACGAGCAGCAGGAACTTGCTCTGTATGTCATTCACGGTCTGCTGCATCTGTGCGGCTACGACGACACGAACGATGCGGCGGTGCGGCGGATGCGTGCCCGCGAACGGCACTTCCTGAAGGTGCTCGGTCTGCCGGATATCGCGGAGGCCGACTGACCGATGCCCGCCGAAACCGCGCTGGCCCTGGTCGTCCGCACGACCGACTGGAGCGAGACCAGCCGGATCGCGACGATGTTCACCCGTGAGTTCGGCAAGGTGCGGGTGCTGGCGAAGGGTGGCCGACGGCTCAAGTCCAACTTCGAGGTTGCCCTTGACCTGTTGACCGTTTGCCGTATCGTCCTGCTCCGAAAATCTCCGGGGAGTCTCGACATCCTGACGGAGGCCCAGGTCGCCGAGCGGTTCCCGGACTTGCGGACGAACCTCCCGGCGCTGTACGCCGCCTACTATGTCGCCGAGCTCCTGGCCGAAGGGACGGAGGAGTACGACCCGCACCCGACTCTGTTCGACGCCGCGCTGGTCGCCTTGCGAGATTTCGGCACGGCCGGCCCGCGACAGGGACCGCGGCTGGTGGCGTTTGAGTTGACGTGGTTGCACGAACTCGGGTATAGCCCCGCGCTGGACGTGTGCGCGGCGTGCGGCTGCGAAGTCGGCGACCGGGTCGCGTTCAGTGCCGCGGCGGGCGGAGTCATTTGCCCGACCTGCCGACCGGCGGAACGCGAACGACGCAGCGTGACGCCCGGGACGTTGGCGGCGCTGCGAGCGATGTCCGCCGACCCGGACGCCTGGCGACAGGACTGGCGGCCGGCCGTCCGCTCGGAACTTCGGTCGATCCTCGGGCAGTATGTGACGTACCGCCTGGGGCGACGACTGCGGACGCTGCCGTATGTGGTCGGGTGAGGGCGGTTCCACGGAGGGGAGAGCGCCATGGTCGGCCACGTAACACCAAACACCAAACACCAAACACCAAACACGAGCGATTCCTTCCTCCCGTGTCTCGCGTCTCGTCTCTCCTGTCTTTCCGTCGTTCTTCTCTTCGCCGCCGGCTGCGACACCCCCTCTTGGTTCCGCAAGCAGGATCGCGACCCGATCGAGAGCGTGGTCTTCCGCGACGGCAAGGTCGTGCCGGTGGACCCGGCCGCGATGCGCTCCACGCCGGAACTCGCCGCGGCGCACGAGCTGTATCGTGACGGCCAGTACGGCAAGGCCGAGTCCGCGTTCCACAAGATCGCCGAGAACACCAAGAACGCGCCGCCGGTCGCCGAGGAGGCGCGGTTCTACGAGGCGGAATGCCTCTACCAGCAGGATAAGTACCCGAAGGCGTGCGACACCTATCACAAGATGCTGATCGACTTCCCGGCCGGGGCGAACCGCGATCGGGCGATCCGCCGGATCTTCGACATCGCCAACTACTGGCTCGACGACACCCGCGGGGAGATGACCGCCTACCGCGAGAAGGTGCAGGGCGAACGGTGGATGGTCGTGCCGGCCGTCTTCCACGCGGAGAAGAAGAAGCCGTTCCTGGACGAGGAGGGGCGGGCGCTGCAGGCGCTGGAGCAGGTACACCTGAACGACATGAGCGGGCCGCTCGCGGATAAGTCACTCTTCCTGGCCGGCGGCGTCAAATTCTTCCGGCAGGACTACAAGGAAGCGGACCACTACTTCTCGCAACTCGTGCAGTTCCATCCGAACAGCCAGCTTGCGCCGGAGGCGGTGCGGTTGGCGATCATCTCCAAGCACATGAGCACCGGCGGGCCGGACTACGACGGCCGAAAGGTCGCCGAGGCCCGCATCATGGTCGATACGGCTCTGCGGACCTATCCGGAACTGGCTCAGAAGGAGAGCGGCTTCCTGGAGAAACAGCTCGGGAGCATCACGCTGCAACAGGCACAGAAGGACTTCAACACCGCGGAGTTCTACCGGCGGACCGGACATCCCGGCGCGGCGTTCTTCTACTACGAGATCGTTCGCCGCCGTTACCCGGGGACGAAGGCGGCGGAATTGGCGATCGAACGGATGGAAGAGGTCCGCGAGGCGGCCGAACGCGAACAGCCGAAGCAACAGAACGTCTTCGAGAAGGCCCAGGAAAGCTGGGACCGGATGTGGGGTAAAAAGCCCAAGATGGGTGAGGGGCCGGACGCCCCGGCGACGTCGTCAGCGTCCGACGCCCCGTCGCCGAAGCCAACGGCGCTTCCCGCCGACATGCTGCCGCACGGGGAGGGACCGCGATGAGCCGTGCGATCTATCCGCTGTTCGTCGCTCTGGGCCTTTGCGGCTGCGAGTCGGCCGGGCACTTCAGCGTGTTCGGCTACACGACCAAGCCCAATTACGACGAGGGCATCCGGACCGTCCACGTGCCGATCTTTGAGAACATCACATTCCGCCGCGGCCTGGAGTACGACCTGACCCGAGCGGTCATTCGCGAGATCGAGCAGAAGACGCCGTACAAGGTGGTCGGCGATCGTTGCCGCGCGGACACCGAATTGAGCGGCACGATTCTCAACGCGAACAAGAACCTGCTCAATCGCAACCAGCTCAACGAAATCCGCGAGGCGGAGACGGTGGTCACGGTGAGTCTGGTCTGGAAGGACTTACGGACCGGTGAAATCCTGTCTCGGCCGGGACAGGCGCCGAACGTCTACCCGACGCCGGGGATCCCGGCGTTGGACATCCCAGACGTGGGCGCCGGCCCGACGGCCGGGACGCCGCCGCCCCCGCCGCCTGGGGCCCCGCCGCCGCCGTTGGTCATCGACACAGGAGTCGGTTCGTACATCCCGGAGCTGGGACAGTCCACGACGACCGCCTATCAGCAGGCGATCAACCGGCTCGCGGTGCAGATCGTCTCGCAGATGGAGAAGCCGTGGTAGGTTCTTGGGACTTATGGGACTTATGGGAATCATACGTCCCATAGGTCCCATAAGTCCCATTGCTCCCATAAGGAGACCAATCTCCACTCACCGCCGCTAAACTGGCCGTATGGCTAGCCCGCTCGTTTGGCAGGTCCGCGACCGCACTTTGACAATCACCCGGCCGTTGGTCATGGGCATCGTCAACGTCACGCCCGACAGCTTCTCTGACGGCGGCCGATTTCTCGATCCGGCCGCTGCACTCGACCACGCATTACGACTCGTCGATGAAGGAGCCGATCTGCTCGACGTCGGCGGCGAGTCCACGCGACCCGGCGCCGCTCCGGTCCCGCTCGACGAAGAGTTGCGGCGCGTCATACCGGTGATTACCGGACTGGCCGGGCGCGTCGCCGTGCCGATCTCGGCGGACACGATGAAAGCCGAGGTCGCGCGCCAGGCGCTCGCGGCCGGCGCGGCGATCATCAACGACGTGACCGCGTTGACTGGCGATCCTGCAATGACCGAGGTCGTTCGCGCGGCGGGCGCCGGCGTCATCCTGATGCACATGCAGGGCACGCCGCAAACGATGCAACTTTCACCCTCCTATCCGTACGGCGTGCTGGCCGCCGTAGATTATTATTTCGCGTCACGATTGCAGGAATTGCCCGGGTTGGGTATTTCGCCGGAACGGGCCGCCTTGGATCCCGGCATCGGCTTCGGCAAAACTGCCGAACACAACCGCGATCTCCTTCGCGACTTGAAACAACTGACCCGGTTCGGCCGGCCTGTGTGCCTGGGGGTGTCCCGCAAAGGATTCATGGGGAAACTTCTGAATCGGCCGGTCGGCGAGCGGCTGGCGGGGTCGCTGGCGGTCGCGGCCCATGCTGTGAACCAAGGGGCGGCCCAGATTCTCCGTGTTCACGACGTGGCGGCGACACGGGACGTCGTGACCGTTCTAGAATGGTTGAAGTGAATGCACGACCGTTTCGCCGG
>DATJGQ010000020.1:0-7480 GCA_035494815.1 Gemmataceae bacterium | reverse complement strand
GGCGGCCCCACCCAAGACTCGGGGTGGCGCCGCCCCGTGGCATTTCACACTTCTCTCGACGGCACATTCTCATTGGCGGGCCGGGCGTCCCGCGGCTAACCTATCTGACACCGAAGCGAAGGAGCCGCCATGCCGCGCTCTCCCCGATTCCTGACTCTCCTCGCGGCGTCGTTCGTTGCGTCGGTCGCGACGCCGGATTTATCCGCGGCGAATCGCCCGAACATCGTTGTCATCCTTTCCGACGACATGGGCTACTCTGACCTCGGCTGCTATGGCGGCGAGATCGCGACGCCCAATCTCGACGCCCTCGCGGCGGGCGGACTGCGGTTCACGCAATTCTACAACACCGCCCGCTGCTGCCCGACGCGGGCGAGTCTCTTGACCGGGCTTTATCCCCATCAGGCCGGCGTCGGCCACATGATGGACGACAAAGGCACCGACGGCTACCGCGGCGACCTGCGGCGCGACTGCGCGACGATCGCCGAGGCGCTCAGGCCGGCCGGCTATCGCACCTACGCCGTCGGGAAATGGCACGTCACCCGCTTCATCACGCCGAACACGTCACACCACAACTGGCCGCTGCAGCGCGGCTTCGACCGCTATTACGGCACCCTCCAGGGCGGCGGCAGTTACTTCGACCCCGGCTCGCTCTGCCGCGATAACACGCTGATCAGTCCCTTCGCCGACCTCGAGTACGTCCCGGCGAGTTACTATTACACCGACGCGATCAGCGACCACGCCGTGCGGTTCGTCTCCGATCACGCGCTCGCCCACGCCGATAAGCCGTTCTTCATGTATGTCGCCTACACCGCCGCCCACTGGCCGATGCACGCGCTGCCGAAGGACATCGCCAAGTACAAGGGCAAGTACGACGGCGGGTACGAACCGATCCGCAAGGCCCGGCTCGAAAAGGGCACGAAGCTCGGCGTCATGGACCCGCGGTGGGGCGTCTCGCCGCTCGCGGAGGAATGGACCCAGGTCGCGAACAAACCGTGGGAGTCCGCGTGCATGGAAGTGTACGCGGCGATGGTCGACCGCATGGACCAGGGGATCGGCCGTATCGTCGCCGAACTGAAACGGACCGGGCAGTTGGAAAACACCCTCATCCTGTTCTTGCAGGATAACGGCGCGTGTGCGGAGCTGATGGGTCGGTCGCCACAAGGGAGTCATCCGAACATCCCGCGGCCGGATAAGCCGACGCTGCCGCCGATCGCACCGGACGCGCTACTGCCGCAGATCAGCGTCCCGCCGCAAACGCGCGACGGCTACCCGGTGCGGATGGGCCAGAATGCCGTGCCGGGTCCCGGCGACACGTACGTCGCCTACGGCCGCGGCTGGGCGAACGTCTCGAACACGCCGTTGCGCGAGTACAAACACTGGGTGCACGAAGGCGGCATCTCGACGCCGCTCGTCGCCCATTGGCCGGCACGGATCACCGCCAAGGGCGAACTGCGGCACCAGCCGGGACACCTGATCGACGTCATGGCGACGTGCCTCGACGTCGCCGGCGCAAAACCGCTCGCGCTCAATGAAAAGTCTCCACCGCCGGAGGGCAAGAGCCTTGTTCCCGCGTTCGACGGCAAACCGATCGAACGTGACGCCCTTTACTGGGAACACGAAGGGAACCGGGCCGTGCGCGTCGGCAACTGGAAACTGGTCGCGAAAGGCCCGGCCGCGAAATGGGAGCTTTACGACGTCGTCGCCGACCGCTGCGAGCTCCACAACCTCGCATCTGAGCAGCCCGAACGAGTCAAGGAATTGACCGCGAAGTGGGAGGCCTGGGCGAAACGGACGAACGTGTTGCCATGGATCTGGACGCCGGCTTACAAGCCATGATTCGGTTCGCGACGCTTCATAGAAGCGTCGAGGTGCTGCCACTCTTCTCCGAAGCGTCGCGAGCCACTGCCGAGGACACATGAAGAGCGTACTTGCTGGGGTGGTGGTGCTGTCGTTTGCGTCGACCGCCGGCGCGGCGCAGCCCTATTCCGCCGAACTCGTGTTTCCGCTGCACCCCAAGCACAATCACGCCCCCGGCATCGCCGAGTGCCCCAATGGCGACCTGATCGCCTCGTGGTACCGCGGGTCCGGTGAACGCCAGGCCGACGACGTGGCCGTCTATGGCGCCCGCAAGCGAAAAGGCGCAAACACCTGGTCGGAGCCGTTCCTCCTCGTCGACAATATCGGCTTCCCCGACTGCAACACCGCTCTCTTTGTCGACGCCCAAAGCCGCCTCTGGCTTTTTTGGCCGGTCATTCTCGACAACCGGTGGGAATCGTGCCTGACGAACTATCGGATCTCATCCCGATACGACGCGGACGGCCCGCCGGTCTGGGACTGGCAGGGCGCCCTGTATTTAAAGCCGAAGGACTTCGAAAAGGTCATGCTCCGCGGCCTGGAAGATCGGGCGAAAATGTTTCCCGACGCCCGCCGCGGCACGCCCGAGCAGATCGAGCAACTCAAACAGCGGATCGGCAACAAGCTGTCGAGCCGCCTCGGCTGGCATCCGCGGTGCAAACCGACCGTGCTGCCGAGCGGCCGAATCCTGCTGCCGCTATACAGCGACACCTTTTCGGTATCGCTCATGGCGATCAGCGACGACGGCGGGAAATCGTGGTCCGCGAGCGAGCCGCTCGCCGGTTACGGCAGCATCCAGCCGTCGGTCCTCCGCCGCAACGACGGCACGCTCGTCGCCTACATGCGCGAGAACGGGCCGATCAAGCGCATCCGGGTCGCCGAATCGAAGGACGACGGCATCTCCTGGGGCCCGGTCGGCGCGACCGACCTGCCGAACCCCGGCTCCGGCCTCGACGCGGTGCGGCTCGCGAACGGCCATTGGCTCCTGGTCCGCAACGACACGACCGCCGGCCGGCACAGCCTCGCCGTCTCCGTCTCCGAGGACGAAGGCAAGACCTGGAAGTACACCCGCCACTTGGAGAAGCACCCGCCGGGGACCAGCTATCATTACCCCGCGATGATCCAGGGCCGCGACGGGACGATTCATGTCATCTACACCTATACCCTCCGTGAGGGTAAGAGCATGAAGCACGCGGCGTTCACGGAAGATTGGATACGGGAGGGCGACGCACCATGAGTAGCAATCGCGTGCTCGGGATGTGGTTCATCTGCGCTGCCGTCACAATGACGGCCGCAAATTCGACCTACGCCGCGGGTTTCCCATGGGCGCGTTACGCCGCGAAGTCGGACGACTGGTACCGGAGCGCCGACGGCCGCCGCGTCGCCGACAATCTCCTCTCGCAACAATCGCCCCTCGGCAGCTGGCCGAAGAACTTCGACACGAGTGCCAAGCCGTATGAGGGCAATCCGGCGGACATCAAGGGTACCTTCGACAACGGCGCGACCATCGGCGAGATTCGCTTCCTGGCACGGGCCTACCGTGCGACGCAGGAGGCGAAGTACCGCGACGCGGTGCTTAAGGGCGTCGACCACATTCTCAAGGCGCAATATCCGAACGGCGGCTGGCCGCAGTCGTATCCGCCGGGGAAAGGTTACGCCCGGCACATCACCTTCAACGACAACTCGATGGTCAACCTCATGCGCCTCATGCGCGAGGTGGCGACGACGGATTCGTTCGCGTTCGTCGATGCGCCGCGGCGTCAAGCCGCACAGAAGGCGTTCGACCGCGGCGTCGACTGCATCCTCAAGTGCCAGATCGTCGTCAACGGCAAGAAGACCGCGTGGTGTGCGCAGCACGACGAAATCGACTTCCAACCGCGCCCGGCCCGTACGTACGAACTTGTGTCGCTGAGCGGCGGCGAATCGGTCGAGATCGTCCGGCTTCTGATGAGCCTCGAGAAACCGTCGCCGGAGGTGATCGCCGCGATCGAAAGCGCCGTCAAGTGGTTCGAGGAGGCCAAGCTCACCGGCATCAAGCAGGTGTTCGCGCCGGACCCGCAGGCCCCGCGGGGCCGAAACAAGGTCGTGGTCAAGGACCCGGACGCGCCGCCGATGTGGGCCCGCTTCTACGAAATCGGCACCAACCGGCCGATCTTCAGCGACCGCGACGGCGTCCCCAAGCGCGAACTGGCGGACATCGGCTACGAGCGCCGCAACGGCTATAGCTGGCTCGGCACCTGGCCGGCCGACCTATTGGCCAAGGAATACCCCGCGTGGAAGGCGAAATGGCGGGCGAGCGATGGCAAATGACTTGAATCGCCGAGACTTTTTCCAAGGCGCCGCCGGCGCGGCCGCGTTGACCGCCGCCGCTTATGACCGGGTCGTCGGCGCCAACGACCGCGTCGGCATCGGGTTCATCGGCTTCGGACTGATCGGCAAGCGGCACGTTCTCGACTTCCTCGAACAGAAGGACGCCGCCCTCGTCGCCGTCGCGGAAGCACACCGGGGCCGGCTCGCGGAAGCGCGGGCGACCATCGGCGGCGACGTCGCCGGTTACGCCGACTTTCGCAAGTTGCTCGACGACCGCGACGTCCAGGCAGTCGTCGTTTCGACGCCGGACCACTGGCACGCGCTCTTGACGATGCTCGCCTGTGCCGCCGGCAAGGACGTCTACGTCGAGAAGCCGCTGACGCTTTTCGTCCGCGAGGGGCGGTGGATGGTCGACGTCGCGAAACGCACCGCCCGGGTCGTTCAGGTCGGCACGCAGCAGCGGTCGGGGCCGCATTATCAGGCGGCCCGCAAGCTCATTGCCGACGGGCACATCGGCAAGGTCCACTCGGTGCGGATGACCGCGTACCGCAACATCATGCCCGGATTCGGCTCGCCCGCGGACGGCCCGCCGCCCGCCGACCTCGATTGGGAGATGTTTCTCGGCCCCGCGCCGATGCGGCCCTATAACCCGAACCGCGGCATTTATCACTTCCGCTGGTTTTGGGACACCGCGGGCGGCCAGATGACCAACCTCGGGCATCACGCGCTCGACATAGTGCACTGGATTCTGCGTGCCGATCCGGTAGCGGTCACGAGCGCCGGCGGCCGGTTCGCGCTGACCGACAATGGCGAGACGCCGGACACGCAGGACGTCCTCATCGAGTATCCGGGTTTCACGGCCATCTGGTCGCATCGCGAGGCGAGCGGGAGCACGTTTTCCGGTTCGCCGCTGGAGTTCTTCGGGACGAAGGGGAGGCTCGGCATATCGCGGAGCGGATATACGGTGACGCCCGACCGAAAGATTTCTCCGGCTAACCGCATCCCGCAGGCGGCCGGCGCCGGGCATCCCGTCGGCGGGCCGCAGCGCACCGCCGAATCGGGCCCGACCGAAAACTGGACGACGCCGGCCGAGGACCGCACCGGCAGTGAGCGCGACCAGTTCAAGCGGCACGTCCGAAACTTCCTCGACTGCGTCAAATCGCGCAAGCAGCCGATCTCCGACCTGGAGAGTGGGCATCGAGTGAGCACGGTCAGTCATCTGGCGAACCTGTCGTTGCGACTCGGCCGCAAGCTGCGCTGGGACGCCACGAAGGAAGAGATCGCCGGCGACGCGGAAGCGAATCGGCACTTGGTGCGGCCGTACCGGGGGCCGTGGGACGCGGCGTTGCGGGCGTTGAACGTCGGAGGCACGCCATGAGGTTGAATCGTCGTGAGATGTTGGCGGCGGCCGCGGGGATCGCAGTTGCCCGCTCCCTGACGGTCGCGGCTCCGACCGAGGCGCGCGTCGGGTTGGGGATCGTGATCCACTCCTACGGCGCCCGCCGGTTCGGCGACGCGGCGGCATTTCTCGATCATTGCGCCTCGATCGGCGCCGCCGGCATTCAGACCAGCCTCGGCAATCGGCCCGCCGACGCCGCGGTGCTTCGGGACAAGGCGGCAAAACACGGCATGTACCTGGAAGGGATCGCCTCCCTGCCCCGCGATGGCAACGACGTCTCGCGGTTCGCGACGCAGTTGCAGACCGCCAAGGAGGCCGGCGCGACGGTCGTGCGGACCGTCTGCCTCAGCGGTCGGCGTTACGAGACGTTTACCACCGCCGAACAGTACCGCGATTTCGCCAAACGGTCCTGGGAGTCGCTCAAACTCGCCGAGCCCGTCGCGGCGAAACACGACGTCAAGCTCGCCGTCGAGAATCATAAAGACTGGCGGGTCGACGAACTGCTCGACCTCCTCCGCCGCCTGTCGAGCCGGCATGTCGGCGTGACGCTCGACACCGGCAACAGCATCGCGCTGTTGGAAGACCCGATGGAGGTCATCAAGGCGTACGCCCCGGTCACCTTCACGACCCACTTCAAGGACATGGGTGTCGCCGAGTACGATGGCGGTTTCTTGCTGTCGGAGGTGCCATTCGGCGAAGGGATCCTCGACCTCAAAGAGGCGGTGTCGCTCATCCGCCGGGCGCGGCCGGAGGTGCGGATCAACCTGGAGATGATGACGCGGGATCCGCTGAAAGTGCCGTGCCTGACGCGGAAGTACTGGGCGACGTTTGAAACGCTGCCGGGCCGGTATCTCGCCGACACGCTGGCGATGGTACGGGCGAAGAAGTTCCCGCGGCCGTTGCCGACCGTGCGGCAACTCGACCGGGCGGAACAGACACGCGTCGAGGAGGAAAACGTTCGGAAATGCTTGCGGTACGCGCGGGAGTCGCTGGCGCTACTTTGATTCCGGAGGCAACCCAACGATGCATCGACTGACCAGCGTGCCGGTTACGTCAAAAAGCCGATTGATTCCGGAGATGTCAGATTGTTCCGGCTCTGGGGTGGGCCGGTTCCGGAACGAATCAATTCGGCCGCCTCCGTTACGTCGAAAACCTCACGAGCCGCTGCCGGCATCATTTTTTGAGCAACCACACCTCACACACCTGACACCCGCGCCCCGCCCCGCCGCCCCCGGGCTCCTGGTTCCAACTCAACGTTAACGTCCCGGAAGCCGTCGCCGCGGCGGGAATGTCGAACTCCAACGGCTCATAAGCGCGGCCGAGGTAGCCATGAATCTCGGTGTTCTCGTTTGCGACCAATCGGATTTTCATCGTCAACCGTTCGCGACCGTAGACGACGCGTACACGGTACGCCGCCTTTTGGTCGAGACCGGTGTAACGAAGTTGCAGCGGCGTGTCATAAAGGGTTTCCGCGTGCGTCCACCACGCCCGCGGCCGCGACGGATCGGCCCCCGCACCGCGGAAGCCGAAACCGGTCAGCGGCGTCTCGTAGAAGGCGGGGTCGTCGGCCCATTTTTTGTTGCGGGCTAGATGCGGCCGGCGGGCCGGGTCGCCGAGGGCGTCGTAGTAGCTGCCGGGGCGCGGCTCAGTGCTGCTGAGGATCGCGTCGAGGCGAGCGAGGCGGGCCGGCTCGTCCGGCAATCCCTTGATGGCCGCCAGTTCCTTCCTCAGCCAGGCCAAATCCACGAGCGGGAGGTCGATGCCGTCGAGATTGGCGCCCCGCTCGACGGCGATTGCCTGGTATCTCGGGACGCTGAGCTGGGCATGAATGCTTTGGAAGAGCGCCTCTGCCAGCTCGATGACTCGCGCCCGCAGGTCCGGAGCAGCCGGCTCTTGAGTGGCACGGAAGAGAATCCC
>DATJGQ010000019.1:0-3000 GCA_035494815.1 Gemmataceae bacterium | reverse complement strand
TCCGCCCAATTCCCAACCCGACGTTGTGGACGCCCGACGCCCCGCACCTTTACGACCTGCGTGTCCGCGTGATGCGTGGCGGCCGTGTCATCGACGAAGTAAGTAGCTACTTCGGCATGCGCTCGATCGCGCTCGCCAAGGACGCCTCCGGCGTGACCCGCGCGATGCTGAACGGCAAGCCGCTCTTCCAATACGGCCTGTTGGATCAAGGCTTCTGGCCGGACGGGCTCTACACCGCGCCGACCGACGACGCACTCAAGTCCGACATCGAAGCGACCAAAAGGCTCGGCTTCAACCTCGCCCGCAAGCACGTCAAGGTCGAGCCGGACCGCTGGTACTACTGGTGCGACAAGCTGGGCCTCTTGGTCTGGCAGGACATGCCGAGCGGCGACAAGTACATTCGCGCTCAGGATCCGGACATCACGCGCACGCCCGAATCCGCCAAACAGTTCGACGCGGAATTGAAGGCGATGATCGACGCGCTGCGGAACCACCCGTCCATCGTCATGTGGGTGCCGTTCAACGAAGGCTGGGGGCAGTTCGACACGGCCCGCGTCGCGGCGTGGGTGAAGCAGCACGACCCGACGCGGCTAGTGAATAGCGCCAGCGGCTGGACCGACCGCGGCGTCGGTGACGTCCACGACATCCACGCCTACCCGGGACCCGGCATGCCACGCCCGGAAGAAAAACGGGCCGCCGTCCTCGGCGAGTTCGGCGGCTTGGGACTGCCCGTGAAAGGCCATACCTGGCAGGCCGAACGCAACTGGGGTTATCGGTCGTTCCAGACCCCGGAGGAGTTGACGGCGGCATACGAACGGCTCATCGTGCGGATGCGGCCGCTGATCGGCCGCGGATTGTCCGCCGCCATTTACACGCAGACCACGGACGTCGAGATCGAAGTCAACGGCATGCTTACCTACGACCGGGCGCTCGTCAAAATGGATGCGGCCAAGGTTGCCGCGGCAAATCGCTACCTGCACCTACCGCCCCCGACGATCGTCGACGTCGTGCCGACGTCGCAAGCTGCCGGCCAGAAGTGGCGGTACACGACGACCAAACCTGCGGCCGGTTGGGAGCAAACAGATTTCAACGACGGGGCCTGGCAAGAAGGCCCGGGCGGTTTCGGAACGGCCGGCACGCCCGGCGCGGTCGTTCGGACCACCTGGAACACCGCCGACATCTGGCTGCGACGAACGGCCGACTTGAACGACGTACCGGCCGACTTGCACTTGCTCGTCCACCACGACGAGGACGCCGAGATCTACATCAACGGCGTGCTTGCCGCAAAAGTCGGCGGGTTCGTGACAGACTACGGCATCGAGCCGATCAGCGCGGCGGCGCTCAAAGCCTTACGGCCCGGCACGAATCACATCGCGGTTCACTGTCATCAAACGGGCGGCGGGCAGTACATCGACGTGGGCCTGGTCCGAGTGCAGGAATCGGTGACGTCAAAATAGAAAATCGCAACACTTCTCTCGGTGCCGCCTGATTTTCCGTTCGGTGCAAAGAATTCGATTGCGACCTCAGGTTGCACCGTGCGGATTGTAGTGCTAGTCTAGTCTGCCAAGTTTCTTTCTAATCCCGTCTCGCCCGCCTGTGGACGCATTATGCGCCGCGCGGCGGGCACGATCCCGGCCGACATTGCTTCGGCCTCATCATTAGGGAGATTTTGCGCGCATGGTCATTCGCCACAGGGACGTCGGCATTCGTCGTCCAATTCGTCGCAATCGCATCATCCTCCGGGTCGAGCAACTTGAGGCGCGGGCCACGCCCGCCACGTTAACGCCCGCCCAGGTCAGTCACGCGTACGGGTTCGACGCGGTACGGTTTGTCGTCGGCAACAATACCTACCGTGCGGACGGCACGGGGCAGACGATCGCGATCGTAGACGCGTACCGCGCCCCGAACATCTTCTCCGACGTGGACGTCTTCGACCGGACCTATCGCGCGACCAACCGGAGCGAGTCGAGCCTTTACAACCAGTACGGCCCGGCGAACAGCTTTTTGACCGTCGCGACGCCGCAGGGCACGCCTTCCATCAGCAGCGGCTGGTCGCAGGAAATCGCCTTGGACGTCGAATGGGCACACGCGATCGCGCCGGGTGCCAAGATCCTCCTGGTCGAGGCGAAGTCGAGCAGCATGACCGACCTGTTGAACGCGGTGGATTACGCACGGAATTACCCGGGCGTGTCGGCCGTGTCCATGAGCTGGGGTTCGACTGAATTTAGTACCGAGACCAACTACGACGGACGGTTCACGACGCCGGCGGGCCACGTCGGGGTGACCTTCGTCGGCGCCAGCGGCGACAACGGCGCCCCGGCGATCTGGCCGGCCGTCTCACAGAACGTCCTGGCCGTCGGCGGGACGACTCTGCAGACCGACGGCTCGGGCAACGTGCTGGGCGAGACGGCCTGGAGTGGGAGTGGCGGCGGGACCAGCCGCTACGTCGCGCTTCCGACCTATCAGACGTCCGTCGTCGGCGGCAGCCGCCGCGGCGCGCCGGACGTGTCGTACAACGCCAATCCCAGCACCGGCTTTTCAGTCTACGTGACCGGCGGGATCAACACCGGGTGGTACACGATCGGCGGCACCAGCGCCGGCACGCCGCAATGGGCGGCCCTCGTCGCGATCGCCAACCAGGGCCGGACGTTGTTCGGCAAGTCGGGGCTGTCCGGGCCGGACACGCTCGCGGCCATCTACTCGATGTCATCGAGCAACTTCCGCGACATCACCAGCGGCAGTAACGGCTACGCGGCGACGGCCGGCTACGACCTCGCCACCGGCCGCGGCAGTCCGTTGGCGTTCCCGGTGATTCGCGACTTGGTGTACTACACGGCGACCGTGTCGTCCATTCCCATCTCGGGCGGCACCACCAGCGGGTCGACGACGACGCGGACCGGCATCAGCAGCGGCAAGGGGACCGATTTCGGCTTCAAGATCGCAGTATCACCGGTCGAGACGGCGTTCGCATCCGCCGGCGCCGTGGCACTCTTCCCCTCA
>DATJGQ010000018.1:0-3267 GCA_035494815.1 Gemmataceae bacterium | reverse complement strand
CAGGGCAAGTCGTTCAACGACGTCGAGACGGACGTCTCCTCCGGCTGGACCGGGGCCCGCGGCACCTCGAACCTCGACTGGAACAAAGCCCGGCCCGCGGTGCAGGACGCCTACGACCGCACCAACCAGCTGCGCGAAGAGCACCTCAAGAGCTGCGGCCCGTGCTGCGGCACGGACGTCAAGGTGGACAGTAAAGATGTGAGGAGAAGTTAGTGGGTAGTGGATAGTTGGTAGTGGTTAGTGGGAAGAAAGCAGTGAAAGCCTACCGGAAGTTCTCTTCCGACGCCTGGCCGCTACGCACTAACCACTACCCACTAACCACTACTCTCCCATCTGTTAGAATGTCCGCATGCTGGGTCACGTCTTCCTCGGCCGATACGAGACGTTTAAGCGCCTCGGCCATGGCAGCATGGGCGAGGTGTTCCTCGCGCTGGACCGGCTGCAGCCGCGGCAGGTCGTCGTCAAGGTGATGGCGAAGAAGCTCGCCGGCGAGGAGCGGTTCCGCGAGATGTTCGGCCGTGAGATGCAGTTCATGGCCCGTTTCCGCCACCCGCACGCCGTCGAGCTCTACGAGGCATCGCTGACCTAACCGGGCGGGCCGTGCATCGTGATGGAGTACGTGCCCGGCGCCAGCCTCGAACAGATCCTCCAGCGCCATCGAGTACTGCACCACGAGCGAGTCGGCGCCCTGCTCACGCAACTGTGCATGGCGCTGAACGCGGCGCACAGCAGCGGCATCGTCCATCGCGACCTCAAGCCGTCCAACATGATGGTCCAGAACCCGGACGTGCCGCAGGAGTTCCTCAAGGTCATGGACCTCGGCCTCGCCCTGCTGACGGCTAAGCCGTACTTGGCACTCGAGCGACTCCGCGGCTCGGGGGACATCACCGTCGCGGGCACGCCGGCTTATGTCAGTCCGGAACAGCTGCGGGGCGACGCGACCGACCACCGGGCCGACCTGTACAGCGTCGGCGTGATGCTGTTCCAACTCCTTACCGGCCGCCTGCCGTTCGCGGACCTGGACTCCGACGCGCTGTTGGAAGCGCACGTCCGCCGCGACCCGCCGAAGTTCAAAGACGTCGGCATGACGCAGGTGCCGTTTGGGATCGAGTCGATCGTGCAGCGGTGCCTGGCGAAGTTCCCGAACGAACGACCGCAGTCGGCCCTCGAACTGGCCAAGGTGTATCGCGCGGCGCTCGGTTGGCCCGACGACATGGACCCGCGCTGGTTCGAACCGGTGGCCGTCAGACCGGACGCCGGGACCGAGCCGATCCCCGAACAGGGCAGCGGCCGGATCCAATTCGTCGAGACGCTCGAGGCGTGGATGCCCGAGCCGATCGCGGTGGTCAAGCTGCGCGGGTTCATCGAGGACGCCGGCGGACGAGTGCTGGAAAGCGTTCCCGGCCGGGTGCGAATGCGACTGGGCGAGCCGCCGCCGGAACCGCCAAAAAAGAGCGGAATCATCGGCTGGTTGGAGAGGGCCACAAAGACCGCCCCGCCGCCGCCGACCGAGCCGCCGATCGAGCCGATGGAGATCGATTTGCACATGACCAAGAAGGCGTCGCAGCCGCAGAATCGCCTGGAGTTGCGGGTCGTCTGCCGGGCCCTCTCCGGCCCGCTGCCGAACGACCCGCGCTGGCACGGGCGACTCAAGAAACTGATGATCGACTTGCGCGGCTACGTGATGGCGCAGCGGTGAGAGGGAAAGCAGTGGTCACTAGAATTATCGAACTTCCGCAGGGACCGGCGCTGCTGTTGGACCGCGAGTTGCTGAAGCTGTCTGAACTTGCGCCGGGCGCGGAGATCGAGGTCACCGTTCAACAGAATCGGCTGGTCCTGTCGCCGGTGAAGGGTTCGTTTGACGCGGCATTTCTGAGGGCCCTCGAGCGCGGCTGGGAAGGATACGCAGAGACTTTTCAACACTTGGCGGAGTGAGTTATGTACCCGTCCGGCCCGTGGCGCGGTTTCTGGGAACAGACGGTGTTCGGCAAGCAGCCGATGCGACAACTGACGCTCCGGTTCGACGGCGGTCGGATCGACGGCGTCGGCGTCGACGTGATCGGCCGCTTCACTTTCACCGGCAGTTACGACGACGACGGCTCGGTCGCGATGATCAAGCAATACGCCGGCCTGCATCAAGTGCTGTATCGGGGCGCCTATGACGGCGAAGGCTCGATCCTTGGCCGCTGGTCGATCGGCGAATACTGGTCCGGCCCGTTCGCCCTGGCCCCGATCCACGGCGAGGCGCTGGGAGATGTGCTCGTCGAGGCCGCCGACGTGGACGAGCCCGTGTTGCTCGAGGCCGTCGTCGAACGGTAGAATACTCGCGTGCTGCGACTGATCCTGACCACTTACCTGGCATTCATGACGTCGGCGGGCCCGGCGGTCTGCTGCTGTCTGGCCATGCGCCCGCCGAGCACGTCTTGTCCGGGCCAGAAGTGCGCCGCGAAAAAGGGTTGTTGCAATCAGGCGCCGGCCGGTTGCACGAAACTGCCGCGGCGGACGACGCCGTGCCCGTGTCCGACTACGACCGGCGGCTGCTGTCTGCAGACCCCGACCATCGTCGCCAAGAACGACGTCCGCGGCGATGTCGTCCAGCTCCTGACCGACCTGCCGGCGTTCAACCAAGTCGCGGACGTGACTCTGCCGTACCTCGCCGCGAGCAGCGAATTGGCGGTAAGTGAGCCGTTCTGGCCGACGTCCGACTTACTTCACGTCCACCACCGATTGCGGTGTTAGATCGGCGACGTCGTTTTCTGTAGCTGGCCTCAGTGAGGCCGGTCCGGGGTCACTGACCCCGGCTACAGAAGACGAGCGATGCAATCGTGTGTCGAATTACCGATTTACCATCACAACCTGTGGAGAACGATCATGCTGAAGCTGTTGACCGCGATCGCGGCCGTGGCGATGTTGACCGTCGCCGGGCTGGCGTACTCGGGCTCGCCGTGCTGTGGCCCGGGGTCGCCGTGCTGCTATCCGGGTTCGCCGTGCTGCGACCTGGATTGCTGTAACGGCTCGTGCTGCGGCCAGAAATGACCGCGGCTGACATGATGTAACCGGGCGGGCCGCGCTCTCGCGAGAGGCGCGGCCCGCCGTCATTCGACCGCCCAGCGCTCGTTCCTTTGCTATGGCGGGAAATGCCGGTAGGATCGCACGTATGGTTCGGCTCTCTTGGCGAATGACAGACCGGGCACGAAAGGTCATGAGATTGGCCAATGACCGGGCCGTTCAATTTCTTTCGCCTTGTGTGTTTCCCGGGCATGTCCT
>DATJGQ010000017.1:0-5476 GCA_035494815.1 Gemmataceae bacterium | reverse complement strand
CGTCCGCCCGGGTGCTGGTGGAATCCAAGGGGATCGACGCCAGTCAGTTGACCGGCTCCGGCCGCGGCGGGCGGATCACGAAAGAGGACGTGCTCGCCAGCGGTCCCGCGTCGACGAGCGGTAACGGCGCGCCGTCCACAGCCCAACCGCCCGCGCCGACGCTCCCCGCCCCGACCGGCGTGCGCGAGACGCGGCAGCGGATGACTCCGATCCGCCAGCGGATCGCTTCTCGACTGGTCGAGTCGCAGCAGGCGACGGCCTCGCTCACGACCTTCAACGAGGCCGACCTCTCCGCCGTCATGGCGCTGCGGGCGCAGTACAAGGACAAGTTTAAAGACAAGCACGGCGTCTCGCTCGGCTTCATGTCGTTCTTCGTCAAGGCGTGCGTCGAGGCGCTCAAGGCGTTCCCGATCGCCAACGCCCGCATCGACGGGCCGGACGTCGTCTATCAGCACTACTACGACATCGGCGTCGCCGTCAGCACCGAACGCGGCTTGATGGTTCCCGTGCTCCGCGGCTGCGACCGGCTGAGTTTCGCGGAGATCGAGATGGGCATCGCGGAACTGGCGGCCAAGGCCCGCGACGGCAAGATCACCGTCAACGACCTACAGGGCGGCACGTTCACGATCACCAACGGCGGCGGCTTCGGGTCGCTGCTCTCGACGCCGATCCTGAACCCGCCGCAGCCCGCGATTCTCGGCATGCACGCGATCCAGAAACGGCCGGTGGCGGTCGACGAGAAGGTCGTCATCCGGCCGATGATGTACTTCGCCCTGACATACGATCACCGCTTGATCGACGGCCGCGAGGCGGTGCTGTTCCTGGTCCGGGTTAAGGAGTGCATCGAGGACCCGGAGCGGTTGATGCTGGAAATCTAAGCGTTCCGCCGCGACCGGAGGGAGCGCTCGGGCGAGCGCTCCCTCCCGTCGCGGTGGAACAAGGTTTTTTTCCCACCCGGTATGTCCCACCCCTTGAGGCGAATCGCATGTCCCGTCTGCTCGCCGTGCTCCTGTTGATTTCCTCGACCGCACCCGCCTCGTCTCACGACTGGCCGCAGTTTCGTGGCCCGAAACGGGACGCCGTCTCGACCGAAACCGGCCTGCTCAAGGAATGGCCGAAGGGCGGCCCGCCGATCCTCTGGAAACAGAAGGGCCTCGGCGGCGGCTACAGCACCCCGTCGGTCGCCGGAGGCCGCATCTACGGCATGAGCTTTCAAGGTGAGGACGAGGTCGTCTGGGCGCGGGACGAAGCGACCGGCGACTCGCGCTGGACGACGCGGATTGCAGCCAAAAGCAGACTGGACCGCGGCGAGGGGCCGCGCTCCACGCCGACCCTTGACGATGGCCGGGTCTACGCCGTCGGGGTGCAGGGGGACCTCGCGTGCCTCGACGCGTCCACCGGCAAGCTGATCTGGTCGAAGAACTACAAGCGCGATTTCCGCGGCCGGATGATGTCCGGCTGGGGCTACAGCGAATCGGTACTCGTGGACGGCGACAAGGTCATCGGCACGCCCGGCGGCGATAACGCCGCGCTGGCCGCGTTCGACAAAAAGACCGGACGCGTCATCTGGACCGCGCGCGTCCCGGACGCCGGCGGGTCCGGATATGCCTCGGTCATGCCCGCAGAGGTCGGCGGCATTCGGATGTACATTACGTGGCTTCAGTCGAAACTGGTGGGCGTCTCCGCAAAGGACGGCGAACTCCTCTGGGAAAACGCCCGCCCGGCAAATCGAGTCGCCAACATCCCGTCGGTGATCGTCAAAGGCGACCTCGTCTTTGCCTCGACGGGATACCAAGCAGGCACAACGCTTTTGAAGCTCCACGCCGCCGGCAGTAAATTGACGGCCGAAGAAGTCTACGACCTGCCCGGCACCCAGGTGCAGAACCACCACGGCGGCATGGTGCTCGTCGGCGACCACGTCTATCTTGGGCACGGGCACAATGCCGGCCGGCCCATGTGCGTCGAACTCGCCACAGGTAAGGTCGTCTGGAAGGCGGACCGGCCGGTGGCGTCCGGCTCGGCGGGCGTGGTCTACGCCGATGGGAACATCGTTTTCCGCCATCAGGAAGGCAAGGTCGCGCTGGTCGAGGCGACTCCGGCCGGCTACATGCTCCACGGCTCTTTCGACCAGCCCGATCGTAGCAAAGCCAACGCCTGGTCGCACCCCGTTATCGCGAACGGAAAGCTGTACCTGCGCGACCAGGACGTGCTGATCTGCTACGACATCCGCAAGACGAGTTAGACGGCGGCGGGGACCTGGTCGGCCTGGAACACCGGCCGCCATTCGAGCAGCCACCGCCGCGTTTCCGCCAGCGAGGTCGTCACCTCGTCGGCACCGGCGGCGGTCAGGGCGCGGCGGTTGGACTCGACCGAATCGGCGAGGAGCCCCCAACGGCCGACAACGATCTTCAAGTCCGGGAACCGCATCCGCAGCCGTTTACACAGGTACCGCGCGTGCGCCAGTCCGCCCGGCGGCAGGGCGACGATACAGAGCACGTCCGGTTCGGCCTGTTCAATCCGGGTCGTCAGTTCGGCGGCGAGAAGGTTGGCCGGCGCGATGTCGACCTGCCAGTGCCGTTCGTCGAGTGCCCCGGCCAACAGCTGGAGTGCCGCCTCATCCGCCGCGTCCTCCGCCGGACAGCTGAGCAACTTGCCGCGCCGGTCGCTCGGAGAATTGTCTTCCGGCCAAGCGTGGGACGCCGCGACGTGGTCCGCGGCCTCGACAACGGTCGCGAGGATAAACCGCTCGTCCTCCGCCGTCAATTCGTCGTCCCAGCGGTCACGCTTGAGGAGGTTCAGCGAGTTGACGAGAAGGTCGTCGTATACCGCTTCCGGCGGGTGGTCGTTGGCGTATGACTCGACCACGTCGGTCGCCTCGTCCTGGTCGTGGGCCAGCAGTCGCTGATAAAAGGCCACCCTCGGCTCCAGCGCCGGCGCGTCGCCGAGCGCGACGGCGATGAAATGCAGCCACGGAACATACTCCCCGGCCACGACCAGGCACACCGTCAACGGCCCGGACAGAACCAGCCCGACCGGCCCCCACAGCCACGCCCAGAACGCCGCAGCGATCAAGAGGGCCACTTCCGACACGCCGATCGCCTGTCCGAAGAGTAGCGGCTCGACGAAGTTGTAACTCACCACCTCCAGCCCGGCGACCAGCCCGAGCACACCGAGCGGCTGGCCCCAACCGTCGGAGATGGCGACGGCCAGCATGACGGGCATCAACATCGCGAACCAGATGCCCACGTACGGGATGTAGCGTAGTAAAGCCGCCAGAAAGCCCCAAAGCGCCGCATACGGGACCCCGAGTGCGAGCAACCCGAGCGCGAAGAGCGTGCCCCAGATCGAGTTAATGACCAGCTGCACGACCAGGAATCGACTGATCCGCCGGCCGGCGTCGTCCACCGCCTTGGTCGTCGTTGTGATCCGGCCGTGCCCGACGAGGCGGATCAGCCGGTTCCGCAGATCTTCGCGCTTGATGAGCATGAAGATCGCGAGCACGGCCACGAGGCCCGTCTGGCCGAGCCCTTCGGCGAACGGCCGGATCGTCTCGGGCAGCGACCAGAGACTGGACGTCGCCGGCTCGAGAACGACCCCGCGGACCGGCTCGGGCCGGGAGGCCTCGGTCGACGTCGCGGTCGACCTCTCCGATGGCCGTTCGTCCGTCTTGGCCTGATTCTTGTCTTTGGCGTCCTGCTTGACCTCCTCGGCGACCTTCTGGGTCAGGTGCTGGACCTCGCCGATCACGCCGCTGCTGGCCCAGTCGCGGATCTGATTCGCTTTGCGACGAATGACGTCCGAATACTGCGGCAGGCTGCCGACGAGGTTGCTCACCTGGGACGTCACCAGCCAGCCCACGCCGCCGAGCACGAGAGCCGTCGTCAGAACGACAACGACGACGGCGGGCGTCCGTCCCAGCCCGCGCCGCTGCAACGCCGTCACCGGCGGGCTGAGAAGGAACGTCAGAAAGATCGCCATCGCCACCGGAATGAAGATTGCCTGTGCCCAGTACAGGCAAGTAATGACCAGCACGGACAGCACACCGCCAGTGAGTACAATCACCGCCCGTTGCCAGCTGCTGGCTGATCCTGGTGCCACGTCTCATCCTCCTGCTCATAACGTCCGTCGGCGTGCGCAACGGTCTTCCCAGGGGCAAATGCCGCGCCAAACCGTCCCGACTTGCCGCGGCGGGCGTGCTCCCTGATATTGGACTTGTCGGATGTCTTGACTTCTCAAGAGGCAGCGACCATGGCACGTAGACTAACGGCCGGACTCATTGCGACGCTGATGTTGACGACGGCGGCCGCCGAGGAGGGGCCGCGCTGGCTTTCCGACTACGCCCGCGCGCGGGAAGTTGCCCGCGCGGCCGGCAAGCCGATCTTCCTCGTCTTCCGCTGCGAGCGGTGAGCGGACTGCCAGAGTTTTGACGAGCAGGTTGTTCGTCTGGACCCCGATTTGGCCGCCCTGGCCGGCGAGTTCGTGCTCGTCCGCGTCACCAATCTGCGCGGGGTCGACCTCAACGTCTTCACCTTCGACTACGATCTGACCTGGTACGCGTTCTTCCTTGACGCCGACCAGCGGGTCTACGGCCGCTACGGCGGCCGCGGCGAAGGGACGGCGGACGAACACATGTCGATCGCGGGACTCAAACACGCGATGCGGTCCGCACTTAGCGCGTTTAGCCGCGACGCGAAGCGGAGCGCGCCCCCTGCCTCCCATCCGCCAAAGACCGCCGAAAAATACCCTGCCGCCAAACGACTCCGCGACAACGCCTGCATTCACTGCCACTATGTGTGGGACTTCCGCCGCGAAGAATTACAAGCCAACGGCAGGTGGAAGCGCGACGACGCGTTCGTCTATCCCCCGCCCGAAACGATCGGGGTCACGGTCGGCGACGATCGCGGCGACCGCGTGACTCATGTGAAATCCGGCTCGCCCGCTGAACGCGCCGGCCTCCGCGCCGGCGACAAGCTCACGACGATCAATGGCCTGCCGGTCGCGTCATGCGCCGACGTGCAACACGGTCTGCACACATCTCCCGCTCAGGGAAAGGTCCCGGTTTCCTGGTCCCGCAGCGGCAAGGAACAAAGCGCATCGTTGGACCTCCCGGCCGGCTGGCGGGCATCGGACATCTCCTGGCGGCCGTCGATGTGGGGCCTGTCCCCCGCCGCGGCGCTGACCGGCTCCGACCTGTCGGACGACGAGAAGGAGAAATTCGGGCTGCCGAAGGACTGGCTGGCGTTCCGACAAAGCGTCACCGTGTCCGAAGCCGCGAAACTGGCCGGCGTGAAAGCGTACGACGTCATCCTCGGTTTTGCCGGCCGCGACTGGCCGATGAACGTGCGGCAATTCAACGCCTTCGTCCGGCTCAACTACTCCGTCGGCGACGCGGTGATGGTCAACGTCCTCCGCGACGGCAAGCGGCTCGCGCTGCCGATGACGCTGCCGGACAAACCATAAAATGGATAACTTGGCG
>DATJGQ010000016.1:0-4765 GCA_035494815.1 Gemmataceae bacterium | reverse complement strand
GGCTTCGATCAGGTGGGCCAGCGATTCGTCGAACCCGATCATCAGTCCCGTCTTCTCCGGTTGCCGGACATGAATCTCAGTCAAAGGCCGGTGGTACGCCGGATCGCCCTCGCCCAGGACAACAATCTGCACGTCGTGCGTGAGTAATTCCTGGGAAGAGTGGAGCAGTAATTCGACCCCCTTTTGCTCCGCCAGACGGGCGACCATCGCAAGGACTGGCACTTCCGGCCGCTGCGGCAGGTTGAAGCGCGCTTGCAAAGCCAGCTTGCATGCCGGCTTGCGGTCGAACACGGTCTCCGAGTCGTATTGCACCGGAAGATGTTTGTCGCGGGCGGGATCCCAGTCGGCGTAATCCACGCCGTTGACGATCCCGCTGAGGGCGGTTTTTCGCTCGCTCAATACGCCTTCGAGCCCATATCCGAAGACCATGGTCTGAACTTCTTCGGCGTACCGCGGGCTGACCGTGCTGAGTGCGTCGGCGAAGACGCAGCCCGCCTTGAGGAAGTTCAGGTTGCCGTAGTATTCGAGCTGGCGATGGTTGAAGAGCCGCTGCTGCAAGCCGGTGTACATCATCGCGTCGGCCGCGAAGATGCCCTGGTAGGCGATGTTGTGGATGGTGAGCAGCGTCCGCAAGGCGGCGTAGCGCTGGGCGTGGAGCCGGCTCTGGCGGCCGTACAGTTCGCGCAGGTAGACCGGGAGCAGGGCGGTCTGCCAGTCATTGCAGTGGAGGATCTCCGGCCAGAACTCGACCCCGGGCAATCCTTCGAGGATGGCCCGCGTGAAGAAGATAAACCGCTCGGCGTTGTCGGGATAGTCCTGTCGCTGACCGTCTGGCCGCGTGAAGTTGTAGATGCCGCGACCGGCGGCGGGATCATCGCGCTCGAAGAGGTCGGGCTGCTCGACGAAATAAATCGGCACCTCGGAGTCCGGCAGGGCGCCGCGCCACAGCCGTCCCGGCAGGCTCCGCTGGCCGAGCGGGATGAAGAAATGCACGTCGGTCGGGCGGATGGCGTGGGGGCCGTGGCGGACCGCCGCGTAGAGCGGCATGACGACGGCGGTCTGATGTCCGCGTCGGGCCAACGCGCGGGGCAACGCCCCGATGACGTCGGCCAGCCCGCCGGTCTTGGCGAAGCCGATCACCTCGGACGCGGCGAACAGGATGCGAAACGGACGGGCGGCGGTCATCGCGGAGATTGTAGGTCTCGGCTACTTCACCGGCCGCGGAAGCGACACGGGGGCCATCACCTGCACGCTCCGGGCGATCCGCTCCACGTCCCGTTCCAGCGCCGGCGACTCCTCCGCCTGCAGCCGCGCCGCGAGCACCGCCCCGCCGGCCGACTGCCGGATGATGTAATACTCCATCCGCTCCCGCCGACCGCTGATTTCCACGTCCAGCCCCAACTGCTCGAGCTGATTCGATAGCGGCCGCGGCGCGTCGGTCCGCAGGATCTTCGCCCTCTGTTCCTTGGTCAGATACGTCTGGCATTCGGCAAGATAGGCGGCCCCGGTCGGCACGTTGGCCGGCGATTCGACTGTCAATAATAAGCCGTTACCGTTCGCCTCATCCAGGATGACCTGCCGGCCGCGAACGACGCCGACCCGCCACCGCCGCGGATAAAGAAAGCGAACCCCGAGTTCCGGGTTGTCGTATAGAAGGAGGGTGTTCTCCGCAGTGGGCTCCAACGCCAGACCGCGAATGACTTCGTCCCGCAGGTCGCCGCTCGGGGCCTTAACCTCTCGGGTCAGCACGAATCGGCCTTTCACCTGGCCGGCGGTCTGGCCGTCTTTGTCGAGCAGGAAGTGCGTCGCCTCCAAGGACAGGTACGACAGGTGGTTCGTCGTCAGGTCAAAGTAGAAGTAGCCGTCAAACTGCTGCCGGTTCGGCCCGTCTTCGTTGACGCCGCGGACCGACCCGGTGACGCGGACGCGGGCCAAACGCCGACCCGCCAGCGAGGTAATCTCGTCGAACCGACAGTCCAGAGTGCCTTCTTCGATCTTTTCCAGGTCGGTGAGTTCCTCCACGGCGGCCGCGGTTGCCGGCCAGCGGTCCCCGGGGACGACCGATCGGTCCGGCAGCAATCCGGTGAGAGCGGGAGTAAAGACGTCCGTGCGGACAAGGTCGATTTCGGACCAGGTGAGCGGTCCGTCAGGCGAGAACGGCACCTCGCGGTGTCCGGTACGAAGGATGACCATCCGCCGCACCGCCGGGCGGATCGAGACGTCCTGCGGCTTGTCGCCGACCGTGCGGTCCAAGTCGACGCGGCGATAGATCCGCAGCGTGCGCGGCCCCGGGCGATCCGGCGTGCCGGTGTCGAGCACGCGCTCGTCGTATTCGATGAAGCTGCGGCCGGCGAGCGACACTTTGCTGGCGGACTTCTGGCCTTCTTCCGGTGGGACGGTGAGTTGGCCGGCGAGGTCCACGTGCGTGGTGACATGGCACGTCGTGCCGGCCGTGACCAATTCGCGGAGTCGGATCGGCCCCTGCGCGAAACTTGATGTCCCAGCGCATAAGAGTGAGAAACAAGCGATCAGATACGAGCGGTTTCGCATGCCCAGCCTCCCGTCGTGAGCGCCGACGTGTCCAGACATCAAGCCGTGCACGCAATTGTACCTGTTCACGCTCTGACTCGATCGACGCCGCGTGAGTGACCGTCGCGTCATTCCCCCGGTCGCGGAAAGGTTTTCCGGTTAAGGCGCGTGACGCGATTGCGGTCTTTGCAAGCGATGATCCAAACCTGCTCAACCGGCCTTGCAAAAACGTACAAGCATAGTGTAAATAAATCCATGTAAGGGTTGTTCGGGGGCACGTCCGACAAATGGGGTTGACACAAATTCAGACGCGACGAATGCGGTTCAACTCCTTTTGTGAACCGGTTTTACGAACGTATCAATAGGTCGCCAAATGACAATCCGGAGGGAATTCTGAAGGTCGTGGCCCCGCCTTTGCTTAGAGGTGAAATTGCTCGGGCCTCACGAGGCTCGCACACCCCTCGAAGGGCCGAGCGCAGGACGCAAACCGCGAGCGGACCTTCGGCCGCTGCTCGATCCCTGACGCAAAAGCAGGACTGATCCGCACGGCCGTGAACCCCACGGGCCGCGTGGATATCTAACGGATGTAGGGGCGACAGAATCGGACGAACCGGCAGAATCGTCGGACAAGAGTAAGTAGGTCGGAGCGTATTCCTAATAGGTCGGCTCGGAACTTGAGGAAGCTTGAGATTAACCGCGGAGCAGGCATCACGGACGGAGGCTAAGGGTACCATGGGCGACTTCCGCCACCCGGCGTTAAAGCAACTGACGGACCAGCAGGTGCGGTACGCGCCGCCGGCCAAGCGGCGCGAGCAGCTTGCCCAGGCCGGCAAATTGCTCGGCACGGTCGATGCGGAGAAGCAGTACCCCTACCAGTTCGTCTGTTTCCGCCTGACCGGCTTCCGGACGAATTCGTACCCGGATCTTTTGATCTCCGGCGATGACCTTCGGCACGACCTTCGCCTCTTTATCGATCGGCTGGATCGGTCGCTGACGCCGGTGCCGATCGAGAAGTCGACCGAACCGATGCTGACGCTCGAGCAGATCAGCAAGCTCTTGAACGTCTCGACGAAGACGTTTCGCCGCTGGAAGGCGGCGCACAACCTGGTCGGCTGGCGGGTGCTGCACAACGGCCGGCGACACCTCGGCTTCCCGCGGTCGGTCGTCGAGCAGTTCGTGGCGACGCACAAGGGCCAGGTGGAGCGCGGCGGACGGTTCTCGCATCTGACCGACGACGAGAAGGAACAGATCGTCCGCGCCGCCCGCGGGCTCGCCGCCGCCGGCGGTTCGCTGACCGAAGTCAGCCGTGGGCTCGCCCGCCGACTGGGACGGTCGGCCGAGGCGATCCGCTATACGATCAAGAACTTCGACCGGGCCCACCCGGCTGCGGCCGTGTTCCCAAACGTGACCGGTCCCCTCGACCGGCCCGTCAAGCAGCTGATCTTCAACTCCTACCGGAGGGGGATTCCCGTGAACACCCTCGCGAAGCGATTTAACCGGACTCGGACTTCGATGTACCGAGTGATCAGCGAAGTCCGGGCCGAACAGCTTGCCAAGCAGTTGTCCGATTACATCTACCACCCCTCCTTCGACGAGCCCGCGCTCGAGTCGGAGATCATGGGGCCGATGCCGGACGCGGCCGCGTTCGCGAACGCCAAGGCCTCGCTGCGCACGCCGAAAGACGTCCCGGCCGAGCTGGCCCCGCTCTACGAGATGCCGCTCTTGAGCAAGCCGCAGGAGCAGCACCTGTTCCGGCAGATGAACTTCCTCAAGCACCGGCTCAAAAAGCAGTGCGAGAAGTTCCAGCGGCCGGACGGCTCGATCGACGCAACCAAGGTGCGGATCGAGGATCTGGAGGCGATCGAGCGGCTGCAGGAGCAGGTCACGGCGATCAAGGACATGCTCGTGAGCTGCAACATGCGGCTCGTCGTGTCCATCGCCAAGCGGCACGCGGCGCAGACCGATAACTTCTTCGAACTGCTCTCGGACGGGAACATGTCCCTCTTGCGGGCCGTCGAGAAGTTCGACTATAGCCGCGGCAACAAGTTCTCGACTTATGCGAGCTGGGCGATCATGAAGAACTTCGCCCGGTCGATCCCGCAGGAGCGGTACCATAAGGAGCGGTACGTCACCGGCCGTGATGAGCTGTTCGAGCGGGCGTTGGACAACCGCACCGACGAGCGCGAACTGGTGTCCAGCGCCGAGCAGGCGGCCCATCGGGTCAATCGGCTTTTGG
>DATJGQ010000015.1:0-5085 GCA_035494815.1 Gemmataceae bacterium | reverse complement strand
AGCCGCACCCACCACGCGTTGCGATGGCGGGTCGCTTGCACGAGCCGAAGCTGATGACCGATGCCCAGGAGAAACGAGGTCCCCGCTTCCTCGGCGACGTCCGGGACGGCCTCGAGCCATGCATCGACGTGGCCGGCCCGGACCCAGGCGCCATCCGGCACTTCGGCGAGCGCCGCGACGATGAGCGTCGCGACCGCCGCGGGCGACGCGCCGCCGTTCTCGCCGCCGCGCTGCGGGTCCCAGCCGTCGACGCCCGTCCATGCCGACCAGAGCGACAAGAGCGCCGTCCCCAGGCCGTCCTCCCACGAGTCGGGCAATTCTCCCGCCCGAATTTCCTCCGGCTCGAAGTGCAGGACGCCTTCCGCCTTTGCCAGCGCGACGGCGAGCATCTCCGGAGACGGCACGGCGCCGATCGACTCGGCGGGCGCCGTGCTCAAGAGCGGATGCCCCTGGAGTCGGTCGAGGTCCCGCTTGAACAGCCCGCCCTGTTGCGTCCGTCGTAGCGGTCCCTCGCGGACGAACTGCCACGCGACGGCAAGCCGCAACAACCATTCGAACCCGTCCGCCTCCTGCGGTGTGGCCGTGGCAAGATCGTCGTGGGGAAGCGAGGTCAGGCCGAGGTCTTCGCCGCGGGCGCGGACCGCCGCGAGCGGCACGACGACGACCGAAAGCGGTTGGCCCGGCGCTTGGTTGAGCCAAGTCGCAATGCTCGTTAGTTGACTGGTTCGGCCGGCCAACTGCGGGTAGAGAAACCCGGCTTCGAGCAGCTCCCGCACCGCGGCGATGCCCTCGCCGGGATCGACGACGGCGAGCAAGTCCGCCAGCGCCCGCAGTCGCCACTCGGTTTGCAGGCCGATCGCCATGAGCCGCAGCAACCGCCGCGCCGCAGGCGAGAGGGACTTGAGCGTGCGATCGACCGCGACCGGGTTGGCAAGCGCCTCTTGCAGCCGCTCGCGCAATTCTTCGGCGGTCCATTGCGTCCGCAACCTCAGCCAGCGGCCGGCGACCGACCGCAAGAGCGGCTCGGCGTAGCGCGCCAGGGACGCGGCACATGCGGCCAGGGCCGGCGAGTCCGCGGCGGTGAAATCGACGTCGGGCATGTCAGGAACGGCCGACGACCTGGGGCGTCTGGCCCATGTTCTGTAGCTCTTCGACCACGGCCTCGACCCGTCCCGGCCGCACGAGCAGCGCGCGGTCCGACAGCCGGCCCGCGATCTCCTGTGCCAACTTTTTGCGGGCCAGCAACTCTTCCGCGAGCATCGCATCCTCCGTGAGCACGAGCACCACGCGGCGGTGCAGCTTCACCGCATATCGGGTCTGACCATGTGTTCTTGACATTCTTCTTCAGCCGCTCGCGGCTATGCGGGCTGAGCCATCAGCCCCTGCACTTCCGAGCCGTCGAGAATGTGGTAGCTGTAACCCTGCTCGGTCAGGAACATCTGCCGGTGATGGGCGAAGTCGAGTTCGCGGGTGTCCCGCGTCACCAGCGAATAAAAGTGCGCCACCTCGCCGTTCTCTTTCGGCCGCAGGATCCGGCCGAGCCGCTGCGCCTCCTCCTGCCGCGATCCGAAGGTCCCCGACACCTGAATCAACACATTCGCGTCCGGCAGGTCGATCGCGAAGTTGCCGACCTTCGACAGGATGAGGTGCCGCTCCTCGCCGGCGCGGAACTTGTTGTAGAGGTCTTCGCGCTCGGCCGTCGGCGTCGCCCCGGTGATCAGCGGGATGCCAAGCTCTTTGCCGAGCCGGCGCAACTGCGCCAAGTACTGCCCGATGATCAACACACGGCTGTCGGCGTAGCGTTCGAGAAGCCGGCGGACCAACTCGTCCTTGACCGGATTCTCACTCGCGATGCGGTACTTATTCCGCCATTCGGCGACGGCGTACTCCATCCGTATGTCGTCGGCGAGCGCGACGCGGACTTCGGTGCAGGTCGCCTCCGCGATCCACCCGCGGGTCTCCAATTCGCGCCACGGCACGTCGTACTTCTTCGGCCCGATCAGGCTGAAGACGTCGCCCTCGCGGCCGTCCTCGCGGACCAGCGTCGCCGTCAGCCCGAGCCGCCGGCGGGCCTGAATCTGTGCCGTGATCCGGAACACCGGCGCCGGCAAAAGGTGGACCTCGTCGTACATGATGAGGCCCCAGTCACGTTGCCCGAACAGTTGAAAGTGCGGGAACACTTCGCTCTTGTCCGGCCGGTAAGTCAGGATCTGGTATGTCGCCAGCGTGACCGGCGCGATGTCTTTCGTCTCTCCCGTGTACTCGGCGACCTGGTCCTCGCGCAGATCGGTCTTATCGAGGATCTCTCGTCGCCATTGCTTGACCGCGGTAATACTCGTGGTCAGCACGAGCGTGTGTCGCTGACACAACGCCATCGCGGCGAGCCCGACGATGGTCTTGCCCGCCCCGCACGGCAGCACAATCACGCCGCTGCCGCCGCGGACGTCGCCGCCCGCGTAGAAGACGTCGGCCGCGTCGCGCTGGTAGTCGCGCACTTGAAACGGCAAACCCGACCGCGCGATCTTTCGCAACCGGACCGGTAGCTCGGTCCCTTCCGTATAGCCGGCGAGGTCTTCGGCCGGATATCCCACGCCGATCAACGCCAGTTTCAAAACGCCGCGGTGCGCCGGGTCGACCTTGAAGCTTTCGCCATCAAGCCGGTCGCCGAGGTACTGCCGCAACTTCGGCTGCCGCGCCAGCTCTTCGAGCAACCGCCCGTCCGGACAGACGAGTCGCAAGCCGGCATCGAGCTTCTCGAGCCGGACTCGGCCGTAGCGACCGACGAGGTCTTCGAGATCGATCGCGAGGTTGCCCGGGAGCGGAAACTTGCTGTATCGCGCCAGCACCGCCATCATCTGGTCGGCGGTCATGCCCGCGGCCGCCGCGTTCCATAGCGACAGCGGCGTGATGCGGTAGGTATGGATGTGCTCGGGGCTTTTTTCCAGTTCCGCGAACGGCGCCAGCGCGTCGCGGGCGACGGCGTATTTCGGGTTATCGACCTCGACCAGGACCGACCGATCGCTCTGGACGATGAAAGGGTTCGCGGGATCGCAGGCGGGTAGGACGGGAGACTTCCGCGGCGGCATTGGCATCCGGTCTGAACAAAGCCAGTCGTTGGCCGAAAGGCCGGCCGGTTGACCGTAAGCAGTGCATGGTAGCCGCTTAACGGAATGGTCACAAGCCGAAGTCCCGCGGGGTCACGATTCCCCAGGAGCGCCCATTTGGCAGTTGTTTTGCCCACGAAACGAGCGATAATAGATGAGAATCAAATCGCCTCCCGCACATCGTCGGAGACGTCCGATGTCGTCGCCAGTCCAAGCGGTTGTGGCCAAACAGGTGTCGCGCGTGAGCCGGCGGCTGTTCGTGCAGTCACTGCTGAGTTACCTTGCGATCGGCTGGTCACTGGCGCTCATCGCGGGCATTGGCTGGATGCTCGTTCAGCCATACGCGCTGACGAACCCGCCGGACTGGCTCCGCTGGGCCGTGCTCGGCGGCTGCGTCGGGGTCGCGACGCTGGTGGCAGTCGTTCTGACGATCCTCCGCCGGCCGACGAAGGCATTGGCGGCTCTTTCACTCGATTCGGAATTCGGATTGCGCGAACGGGTCATCACCGCGTGCACGCTGACTCCCGACCTCGCCGCGACTTCGGCGGGACAGGCGCTGCTTGCCGATACGCACGCGAAGGTCGCCAAACTTAACGTCGCCGAGAAGTTCCCGGTGCGTTTGCCGCGGGCCAGCGCCTGGCTGCCGGTCACCGTCGCGGCCGTTGCGCTGGTGGCGCTCTTCTACAATCCGACTTTTCAACAGGCCCAGGGGAACCCCGAGACGAAGCCGCTCGATAAGGACGTCAAAAAGGCGCTCGACAAGAAGCTCGAAGAGGTCGTCAAAAAGAAGCCGCGGACGCCGCAGCAGCCCGAAGACCGGCCGAAGTCCGCCGACTTGCAACGCCTCGAGGCCAAGCTTGACGAGATCGCCAAGCAGCCGCGCGACAACACGCAACAACTCCGCGAGCGCATCAAAGACCTCACCTCGCTCGAAGAAGAGATCAAGAAGCTCGAGCGCGAACGGTCCGAGAAGGCCCGGGCGATGCAGCAGCAATTACAGTCGAAGGACAAGTTCACGCCGAACGACGTGCCGAAGGACGGCCCGGCCAAGGACCTGACCCAGGCCCTCGCCGACGGCGACCTCGAAAAGGCCAAGGACGAACTCGACAAGCTCGCCAAGAAGATCGAAAAGAACGAACTCTCCGACAAGGAAAAGGAGCAGCTTCAGAAGCAGCTCGAGAACCTCGAAAAGAAGCTGCAGGACTTGGCGCAGCAGAAGCAGAAGGAAGACCAACTCAAGAAGCTGGCCCAGGAAGGCAAGCTCGACGAGGAGACGCTCAAGCGCGAACTGCAGCAACTCAAACAGGAGGGCGAGAAGCTCAAGGATTTGCAGAAGCTCGCCAACAAGCTCGGTCAGTGCAAGCAATGCATGAGCCAGGGCGACGCCGGCGAGGCCGCCAAGGCGCTCTCCCAGGCCGGTCAGCAGCTCGGCAACATGGAACTCGACCAGAAAGAACTCGAAGACCTCCGCGACCAACTCGCCCGGCTGCAGGACGCGAAGGACGCGCTCGGCCGTGCGAACGACGGCGGCGAGAGTGAAGGCGAGCCGCGGGAGAACCAGTTCCCGCAGCCCAGCGACTTCAACAAGAACAACGGCGGCCAGGGCGCCGGCCGCCGGCCCGACGGCAAGCAGGGCCCGACCAACTCCTTCGACGCCCGCCAGGCCGCGCAGTTCAACCCGAAGGGCAAGAAGGTCTTCGACGGTTACGCCCCGGGGCAGGCGTTCAAGAAGAAAGCCGGCGTCGAACTCGCCGGCGAGATCCAACAGGCCGCCCAGGACGCGCCCGAGGCGATCGAGAACCAGCGCATCCCCAAGGCCGCCCGCGACATGGCCCGCGGGTATTTCAAGAACCTCGGCGGCCAAAACGACGCGCCGCCGGCGCCGGCCAAGGACAAACAATAAACAGACGATTGACGGTGACGCCGCGACCCGAGTCTTCGAGGGGTGCACGTGCGAGCGCTCCCCTCGAAGACTCGGATC
>DATJGQ010000014.1:0-5913 GCA_035494815.1 Gemmataceae bacterium | reverse complement strand
CTACGAAGGCGGCGGAGCAATGATCTATTACGACCTGCCCGGGCCATTCAAGCCGGGTCTCGAGCAGCCGATCATCGACGCCGTCAAGAAGTTGGTCGGCGACAAGTATCGCGCCCCGTACGCCGCCGACAAGACCGGCGGGACGAAGGCCCTCTCGCCGCAACAGTCCCTCGCGGCAATCAAAATGCGTCCCGGGATGGTCGCCGAGCTGGTCGCCGCGGAACCGCTCACCACCGACCCCGTCGCGATCGATTGGGGCCCCGACGGCCGAATGTACGTCTGCGAGATGCACGACTACCCGCTCGGCAGCGACGGCCAGTTCCGCCCCGCCGGCCGCATCCGCGTCCTCCGCGACACCGACGGCGACGGCCGTTACGACACGTCGGAAATCTTCCTCGACAACATCCCGTTCCCGACCGGCGTGACCGTCTGGCGAAACGGCGTGCTCGTCTGCGCCGCCCCCGACATCCTCTACGCCGAAGACACCGACGGCGACGGCAAGGCGGACGTCGTCAAGAAACTCTTCTCCGGCTTCGGCACGCACAACTACCAGGCCCGCGTCAACAGCCTCGAGTACGGCCTCGACGGCTGGGTCTACGGCGCGAGCGGCCTGTTCGGCGGCACGATCACGAATTTCGCCGGCGCGACGTTCGAACTCGGAAACCGCGACTTCCGCATCAAGCCCGACACCGGCGAGATCGAACCGACGACCGGCCGGACGCAGCAGGGCCGGCCGCGGGACGACTGGGGCAACTGGTTCGGCTGCGAGAACATGACGCTCGCCCGCCATTACCCGCTCGCCGACGACGTCCTCCGCCGCAACCCGCACGTCCCGCCGCCGAACCCGTTCGTCGTCGTGACCCGCGGCCACGCCGCCGACAAGCTCTTCCCCATCAACCCGAAGATGCAACTGTTCAAGCTCTCCGGCCCGCCCGGCCTGCCAACCGCGGTCTGCGGCCTGGGCGTCTACCGCGACGACCTGCTCGGCCGCGACGTGACCGGCGACCTGTTCAGTTGCGAGCCGGTCAATCTGCTCGTGACGCGGCGGAAGCTCGATCCGAAAGGCAGCACGTTCACCAGTCACCGCGTGGAGGGCGAGACGGACTCGGAGTTTATAGCCTCGAGCGACGCGTGGTTCCGCCCAGTTCAGGCTCGCACCGGCCCGGACGGCTGTTTGTACGTCGTGGACATGTACCGCTGTGTGATCGAACATCCACGATGGATCCCGGCCGAAGACGCCGCCAAGCTCGACATGCGAGCCGGCAGCACGATGGGTCGCATTTACCGGGTGCGGCCGACGGGCAAGTCGCCACGGACCGTGACGCGTCTCGATCGACTGAATACCGCCGAACTCGTCGCTGCACTCGACACCCCCAACGGCTGGCAGCGAGATTTGGCGACGCAAATGCTCGTCTGGCGAAACGACGCCTCTGCCGCGCCGCTGTTGGTCAAGCTCGCGAGCGATTCCCGGCGAGCGGAAGCGCGGTTGTACGCGTTGTGCACGTTCGACGGACTCGGGAAACTCGACACCGGCCTGGTCGTGCGGGCCTTGCAGGATCAACACCCGGGCGTCCGCCGACAGGCCGTCCGAATCGCGGGCAACATGCAGCCGGCCGCCGCGGAATTCGGGCCGCTCGTGGCCGGGTTGGTTAACGACCCTGACCCGCAAGTTCGTCTGCAAGTGGCCTGCGCGGTGGGGCACTGGGCCGACGCGGCGGCCGGACGCGCCCTGATCGCACTCGCCGAGCGCGATTCCGGCGACCCCTATTTGACGGCGGCCGTGCTGAGCAGTCTGAACGAGAAAAACATCGCCACCGCTGTGGATGCGGCCCGGGAATCCGTCGCAGGACAAGCCCCCGGCCGCGTCCTGTCGGGGCTCCTCGCCACGTCGGTGGCGCTCGACCAGCGGGAGCCGACCGCGGCATTCCTCCGAGCCGCGTCCGCGTCGCGCGACGGCCACGTCAGGGCCTGGCAAATGTCGGCGCTGGCCGCAGTGATCGATGCCGTCGAACGCCGCGGGCAGCCGTTGGAGAAATGGCTGGACGACGCGACCATGACAGCGGCCCGCGGGCTCATCGACAAAGCCCAGACGACGGCCCTCGACGAGACGGGCGCGCTGCCGGATCGACTTGCCGCCGTCGCGTTGTTGAACAGGGACCCGGCGCGGCGCGAGGCCGACGGGCACATTTTGGCCGAGCTGCTCACGCCGCGGCATCCCGCCGCACTGCAAGCCGCCGCCATGACCGCCCTCGCTCGCGATTCGCGAGACGCCACCGCCCGACGCATCATCGCCGGGTGGGGCGGTTACAGTCCCGTCCTGCGTACGCAGATTCTCGACCATCTTCTATCCCGACGCGCTTGGCAGCAGCAGCTCGTGGATGCGATCGAGGCGCAGCAGATCCCCGCCGGCGAGATCGACGCCCCGCGCCGGCAGCGACTCCTCGCCCACAGGGACGCCAACATCCGCGAACGCGCCGGGAAGCTCTTCGCCGGCTCCGTCCGCCCCGACCGGCAAAAGGTTCTGCAGGACTTCCAGGACGTTCTGCACCTGCCCGGCGACCGCGGCCGCGGGCAAGCGGCCTTCGTGAAGCACTGCTCCGTCTGTCACCGTCTGCACGACACCGGCCACGCCGTCGGCCCGGACCTCGGCGCGATGACGACCAAGACGCCCGCGTACCTGCTGCAGGAAATCCTCGACCCGAACCGAAACGTCGATTCTCGCTACGTCGAATACCGGGCCACGCTCAAGGACGGCCGACAACTCGCCGGCCTGCTCGCGGCCGAGTCCGCCACGGGCCTGACCTTGCGAGCCCAGGAAGGCCGCGACCAGACGATCCTCCGCAAAGACATCGAGGAGTTGCTCGGCACCGGCAAGTCGCTGATGCCCGAAGGCCTCGAGCAGCAGATATCGCGGCAGGACCTCGCCGATGTGATCGCCTACGTCACGGCGGACAGCCCGAACCCCGCGACCGCGACGCCGGCGGAACTCGCCCGGGTGCTGCTCGACGATTCGCGGCCCGCGGCCGAACGGCAAGCGCTCGTCGGGAATACGACCGGCCGGGCGGCCGAGGTCGTGTCGGCGATGGTCGCCGACCTGACCGCCGACGCGAAGGAGGAATACCGCCGCATCCCGTGGATCTGGCGCGTGTCGGTCGCCGCCGGCAAGCGGAACGATCCGAACGAACTCCGTAAACTGCTGGAAGTCTCGCTCCCCGAGCGCGACCAGCCCTTGCATCACTGGCAAGCGGTCGTCCTTGGCGGCGGCATTATCAACGGCGTCTCGCAGCGCGGTCTGTGGCCCCGGCGGCGCATCGCCGAGTTACTTCGCGACGACACCGCTCTGATCGCGCGGGCCCGGCAGGCGCTCGAACAGGCCGCCACAATGGCCGATGACGCCAAGGTGCCGACCGGCACGCGGTACGACGCCCTTCGGATCATCGCCATGGACTCGTGGGACAAGCGCGGCGAGCAGCTCTCCAAGTACCTGGCCCGCAGCACCAACGCCGAACTACAGATGGGCGCGATCAGCGGCCTGTCGGACCTGGACGCCCCGCCGGTCGCCGAGCGGTTGCTGGCCGGCATCGACTACTATTCGGCGACAAACCGGGGAATCGCGTTCGACGCGTTTCTGCGGACCGATGCCCGGGCGACGGCGCTGCTCGACGCGGTTCAGGAAGGCCGCGTCCCCGTCGCGCTACTCGGCGACACGCACAAGCAGGCGCTGCGGACGCACTCCAACCCGAAGTTGCGCGAGCGGGCGCTGAGAGTGTTGAAGTAGCGTTCGGTCTTGGCGAGCGTCGAGGCGTAAGCCCGACGTGGAAGCGCTCAGATGCGTGGGGGGCTTCCATGTCGCGCTTACGCCTCGACGCTCGCCAAGAAAGATGCGCCGACGCTCGCTTTGCTTACGGATGCTCATTGAGCCGCCCGCCCCTCTGTCGTAAACTAACATTTGACTCCTGCCCGCCCCGAGACTTCGCGATGTCGCCTCGTTTACTCTTCGTCGGCCTGAGTTTGTTCGGACTGTCTGCGCCGATCTACGCTGCAGAATCAAAGCCCGCCCCCATCGACTACGCCCGCGACGTGCGGCCGATCCTCGCGAAGAACTGCTTCGCCTGCCACGGCCCCGACGACGCCCACCGCCAGCGCGGCCTCCGCCTCGACCGCCGCGACGACGCGCTCAAGACCGTCCGCGGGGGCAACCAGGCGATTCAACCCGGCAAACCGGACGACAGCGCCGTCATCGCCCGTGTCACTCATGCCGACGAAACGAAACGGATGCCGCCCGCGGAGACTGGAAACATCCTGACGCCGCAGCAAATAGACACACTTAAGCGCTGGATCGCGCAAGGCGCCGAATACTCCGAACATTGGGCATTCGTGAAACCGGTGCGACCCCCGCTCCCTGACGGTCGCGGCTCTGACGGAATTCGCAATCCGATTGATCTGTTCGTCATCGCCAAGTTGCGGGATGCGGGATTGAGTCCTAACCCGACGGCGGACAATTACGCGCTCGTCCGCCGCGTCAGTCTCGATCTACGTGGCCTGCCGCCGACGCCTCAAGAGGTGGACGAGTTCGCGAGCGACACGCGGCAGGACGCCTACGAGCGAATGGTCGACCGCTTCCTCGCCGACCCCGCGTATGGGGAGCGCATGGCCCGCATCTGGCTCGACCTCGCCCGCTACGCCGATTCGTCCGGCTACGGCTCCGACCCGCTGCGGCCGCAGATGTCCCGCTGGCGCGACTGGGTCATCGACGCCTACAACCGCAACGTTTCCTACGAACAGTTCACGATCGAACAACTCGCCGGCGACCTGCTGCCCAACCCGACGCTTGATCAGAAGATCGCCACCGCCTTTCACCGCAACACAATGACCAACACCGAGGGCGGCACCGACGACGAGGAGTTCCGCGTCGCCGCAGTGAAGGACCGTGTGGACACGACCTTCCAGGTCTGGATGGGAGTGACCGCCGGCTGTGCGAAGTGCCACAGCCACAAGTTCGACCCGATCTCGCAGAAGGAGTACTACCAGCTCTTCGCGATCTTCAACCAGACGGCGGACACCGACAAACCGGACGATCGGCCATCCATCCCGGTGCCGACCGCGGAGCAGGAGGCCGAGGAGCGACGCATCACGGCGACGATTGGCGCAGAGAAACGGCGGCTGGACCGGTGGACGCCGGATCGCGTCGCGTCCTTGGTCGCGGCGCCGACGCTCGGCCTGCCCGCGGAGGCGTGGGCCGTCCGCGGGCGGATCGTCAAGCTGGAGCGGTCCAGACCCAAGCCGACAATGCTGCCGGTCATGGTCGAGCTGCCGCCCGGGCAGGGTCGCAAGACGCACCTGCTCAAGAAGGGCAACTTCCTGGACCCCGCGGAGGAGGTCACGCCGGGACTGCCAGCGGCGTTCGTCGCTGCGGGCACCGTGACCGTCGCTAACGCTTCCGGCTCTGATGGCCCGAGCTCGCCGAATCGTCTCGACCTCGCCCGCTGGCTCGTCTCGCCCGACGACCCGCTCACCGCCCGCGTCGCCGTCAATCGCCTGTGGACCCAGCTTTTCGGCACAGGTCTCGTTGAAACTGAAGAAGACTTCGGCACGCAGGGCGAGCTGCCGTCGCACCCCGAGCTACTCGACTGGCTGGCGACCGAGTACATCCGCCTCGGCTGGGATACCAAGGCGATGCTCAAGCTGCTGCTCACGAGCCAGACATATCGGCAGTCCGCGAAGGTGACGCTGGAGAAGTTGACGAAAGACCCGCACAATCGGCTGTTGAGTCGCGGGCCGCGCTATCGCCTCGAAGCCGAAACGGTTCGCGATCAGGCGTTGGCGCTCAGCGGCCTGTTGAGCCGCAAGTTCGGCGGGCCGTCGGTCTTTCCGCCGCAGCCGTCGGGCCTCTGGCAGGCGGCGTTCAACGGC
>DATJGQ010000013.1:0-2287 GCA_035494815.1 Gemmataceae bacterium | reverse complement strand
CCACCCGATCGTCGATCGCCCTCGATGCAACGCGGAATCCGGCCGGCGTACGTGTTGCGAAATACAGGCGTGTTCCGTCGGCCGACCAGGCGGGCGACACGTTGACGCCGCCGTAGGTCATGCGCGTGAGCGTGTTGCCGGCGAGATCGACGACCCAGACATCGGACGCGCCGGCGTCGGCGATGATCCCCGCGGCGCGGCGGGCATCCGGTGAAACGACGATCGATGAGAGGCGGCCGGCGCCGGGCGCAGCGACGCCGTCCGACCAGCGCGCTTCCCCGGCGTCGCCGCCGGTGATCGCGACCAGGGTTCCGCCGCCGAAGGCGAACTGCGCGACCGATCTCGCTGAGGCCGCCGAGGCGAGGACCGACTCCGACGTGCCGGCGATCGTTCGCGTGCGGGGATCGAACGTGCCCGCCTGCAGATCGGTGCCGTTCGAGAAGAGCAGATAGGACGGGCCCGCGGCGACGGCGCGCGTGACAGCTGACCTGACGGTGGTCCAGTCCCCTGCGCCGGGTGCCAGCGACGCCAGCGGTCCCGTCGCATCCGGAAGCGGCGTCCCGGCCGGCGTGAACAGCAGCGCACCGGACGGCGCGAACGACGGATTGAGATGGCGCACTTCGCCGCGGTCGGCGCGCGGCGTCGTCACCGTTGTGATCGTGCCGCCATCCTGCGGCACTGCGGAGAGCCCGCTCGCGGCGCTGCCAGCGAACACGATTCGGCCATCCGGTCCCCACGTGCCGCCGCCCGGCGCGGGAGCGTCGGCAAGACTCGTGGCGGAGCCCCCGCTTGCGACGATCTTCTTGAGTTTCCCGTCGGCAAAGAATCCGATCCATCGCGAGTCTGGTGAAAAGAACGGCTGGCTCGCGCCGTCAGTGCCGGCGACGGGCGTGGCCTCGACCCGGTCGATCGCGCGGGTGTAAAGCGAACACCGGCTGGACGTCATTGCGCAGCCCGACCACGCGATCGTCCGGCCATCCGCCGAGACGGCGACCGATGGACTGGTGTCGTCGAACGCCGTCCCGGGCGCCGGAGTCAGCTCGAACCGGGCGACCGGCGGGGCCTCGGGTTCTGGCTGACGGGCCCGCCACCACAGGGAGGCGACGGCGAGCCCGCCGCAGAGCAGCGCCGCCGACCACGGGATCAGGTCCCACGACACGCGAGCCTCGGAAACCGGGACAGTCCCGGTTTCGGGGCCGGCCACCGGGATCGTCCCGGTTTTCCTCGGCGCCTCTTCGACCGGTGCGAGGAAGCGGTAGCCCCGCCGGTGGACCGTCTGGATGTACCGGGGAGCCTGCGGGTCGTCACCCAGGGCCTGCCGGAGGAAGCTCACCGCCTCGGCGAGCGAGGTGTCGGTCACGAAGGCATCCTTCCAGACGCCGTCCAACAAGTCCTGTCGGGCGACGACCTGTCCCGCCCGATCGACCAGGAGTTCGAGGACGCCCAGAACCCGCGGCGGCAAGGCGATCTCGGTCCCTTCCCGCCACAGCAGCCGGCTTTGGCGGTCGAATTCGAAGGGACCGAAGCTGATCCGCATGTCTTAAGAAGAACTTAAGACATTCTTGGGACCGTTTGAAGGGCTATTCAATACATCCCGGCCCCGATGCGACACGGTGCCGGTCATGTCCATTTTCGATACCAAGACCATTGAACAGATAAAGCAGGAACAGATTGGATCGGGTGAAGGATCGCTCAAGCGGGTGCTCGGCCCCGGGCAACTCATCATGCTCGGCGTCGGCGCCATCATCGGGACAGGGATCTTTGTTCTGACCGGACAGGCGGCGGCCGCGAATGCCGGCCCCGCCATCGTCATCTCGATGGTGCTCGCGGGCCTGACGAGTGTTCTGGCGGCACTGTGCTATTCGGAGTTCGCCGCGAGTGTCCCCGTCGCAGGGTCCGCCTACACTTACGCCTATGCCACGCTTGGGGAGTTCATCGCCTGGGTGATTGGCTGGGATCTGATTCTGGAGTACGCCCTTGGCGCCGCGACCGTCGCCGTCGGATGGTCCGGCAACTTCGTGACGCTGATGCACCAGCTTGGCATCTGGTTCCCAGCGGCGATCAGCGGCGCGCCGGGGACGGTCATTCAACTGGCCAACGGCGCGACGGCGACCGCGGTGTTCAATCTCCCGGCGGTCATCATCACGATCGCCGTCACCCTTCTGCTGATCGTCGGTGTCAGCGAGTCGGCAACCGTGAACGCGATCATCGTCGTGATCAAGGTCGGTATCGTGCTGGTCGTCATCGGCGCCGGCGCGATGTTCATCCAAACGGCCTACTGGCATCC
>DATJGQ010000012.1:0-10670 GCA_035494815.1 Gemmataceae bacterium | reverse complement strand
GTCGATCGACTGGTACACTCAAGTCCTGGGCTTTCACGCGGATCACCGCTTCGCAGGCGACGGCGACGGCGAGATCTGCTTCCTCCGCGCCGACGACACGGAGGTTCTGCTCTCGACCGGATCGCACCTCGGCGGCTCGCCGTCATTCACCGGGACGCTGTACTTTCGTGTGATCGGCGTCGACCAACTGTTCGCCAAGGTGAACGGCCGCGCGGAGATCGTTTGGCCGTTGGAGCGACAGGACTACGGCACCCGCGAGTTCGGCATCCGCGACCCTGACGGGTACCTGCTGGCGTTCGCGGAGCGGAGCGGGGATTAGCCCGCGGAGGGCGTGATGGGCTGGTTCAGTCGCAATGTGTCCGTGACGTTGATTGACGACGCGACCGGTTCGGTGTTCGCGACCTCCGAAATGCCCCCGGCCGACCTGCCCGAGACGTTCGCGCTCGAGACGACCCTGCACATCGGCGACGTCGACTGGTCCGTCATGCACGCGGTGCCGCAGACGAAGGCGGAGTTTTCCAAAACTCGCAAGCTGACGCTTCGTTTGCGCCGCGTCGAGAAAGTCGATCTGAGCAAAATCCTCTATAGCCTTCCGTCCATTTGCGACCGGATCCCGTCCGTCGGAGGCGGGCCGCTGACGGCGGACGATCTCATCCTGGCCGAAGACGATTGGCGGCAGTTCGAACTGGTGTCGCTGGAATTCGCCGACGAGACGGACGCGGAGATCGGCGCGATTCGACACATCCAGGAATACGAAAAGGCGGAAGTCGGTTGGCGCAAGCTTCACGTCCGCCGAGGCCCTGATCCGCCGATCAGCAGCGCTCTGACGCTCGGCGACGTGGATCGTGCGTTCGGCGGCGGGATGACGTTTCGCGGGGTCGGTTTTCACGGTACCGACTCGCGGATTGTGTCGGGTTACTCATTTCGAGCGCCCGATGGGTTATCCTGCTACGGCACTGAGGAAGGCGGGCGCGTGACGGTGCTCGGCATCGTCCGAGACGTGTCGCCGACGCCGCCGACTCGATCGGCCGAAGCTCTCGCCGAGTTCGCTCGCGCGTTCGACCTGGAATTGGTACATTGGTGCCGGTGCGCTAAGGCGTCGCATGAGAGTCCGCTGTTTCGTCGACTAATCACGGGCGCCGATCATGCTTGACTCGGCGGGTGGTTTGGCCAAGAAGGCGAAGTGACGGCTTGCTATTGAAAAAGGGGCGTTCAACCAAATGTTAAATGCCCCTTTCGCTTGGCTTTTGTCAATCGGCCGTGTGTCCTATTGGCCTGGTTTGCGGCCGAGCATGCCGCCGACCATTTCCTTGGCCTTGCTGAGGAGGCCGCCTTCGCCGGCCAACATCGCCGGGATTTTGTCGGCGTTCTGTTTGACGAAAGCCACGACCTTCTGGATGACGCCTTCGTCGATCCCGGCCTTCTGCAGCATCTGCACCAGCCCTTGGGTGTTGCCGCTGATCAGGTTCGGCAATTGGGCGGCCTTCTCTTCGAGCGTTGCGGAGACCTTCTCGGCGTTGGCCTGGTCGATCCCTGCCTTTTCGCGAAGTTGCTTGATGAGTTCTTCCACGGATGAATCCTCCGAAGCGGGCGATAGTCCGAACCGGACGCCCCATGTACTCCGTTCCGTCTGCACGTCACTGTGCATGTAGGGAAGGCGCGGCGGACCGGCCAAGCGCAGCCCCGACGTCTCCGCGTCTTTCCGGACATGCCCGTCGGTGCCCGGGCTACTTGGAGTGATCATCGACCTTAGCTCGGGCGGCTTGCGTCCTGATCGTGTCGATGACTTTCTCGCATTCGGGCTTGCCCTTGTATCCTTTTCCCGAAATCGCCAGCAGATCTCCTTCGCCGTCTTTGAGCCGGAAGCGGAACTCACCAGCTTTATCCTTGTACAGTTCAAAAACGGCGGTCGCTGCGGGGGCCGGTGTCGGTTGCTTGCTTTTGGTCTTGTCCTTTTGGGCGTGGGCCGCGGGGTAGGAAAGACACAACGCGCCGACCAGGGCGGCCAGCATCGCCATCCGCTGCACAGGTTTTCTCATCGAGGTGCCCTCCGCTTCAAGGGTGCGAGCGATCACGCCCCGACCACCGTGACCGGGACGTTGCATGGCTCCTATCAGACCGACGAGCGCGAACGACAGCTTGCAAATGAGCGACCGGGGCCGTGGCGGCGCCGTCCTGCAAGGACCGATCAGGCTGCGTTAGATTTGGACGGCGGCGGGCCAAGCCCCACGAAGCCGTCCGGCAGTCTAAGCCACGCCGACGTGGAAAGCAATGAGCGGGTCTGGTTCAATGGGACCCACCCCGAGCGAGCGACGAGAGCATGCCGACACCGAAGCCGCAGAAGCAGTTCCTCGCGGCCCTGAAGAAGCTGGCCGATCCGGCGGCCCTCGCCGGCGTGGCCCGGTTCTTTTGGGCCGATCCGCACGCGCACTCGGATGATAATCAGTTCCTCGGCGTGAAGATCGGCAGGATCTTCCCGGTCGCGAAGCGCTTCGCGGACATGCCGCTCGCCCAAATCGGAAAAGTGCTCGACAGCCGTTACTACGAAGTGAGGCTCGGGGCGGTGAGCATCATGGACTTCCAGGCCCGGGCGAAACGAACGCCCGCGGAGCACCGAAAGGCACTTTTCGATCTCTACATTAAACGTCACGACCGCATCAATAACTGGGACATGGTCGATCGCGCGGCGCCGTATGTGGTCGGCGGCTATCTCGCTGATAAGCCGCGCGATCTTCTGTACAAGCTCGCGCGGTCGGCAAACCCGTGGGAGCGCCGGACGGCAATCGTCAGCACGTACTACTTCATCCGGCAAGGAGACATCGAAGACACGTTTCGCATCGCCGAGTCGCTGGTCCATGACGAGCACGAATTGGTGCAGAAGGCGGTCGGGTCTTGGGTCCGCGAGGCGGGCAAACGGGACCCGAAGCGGTTATTGCAATTCCTTGACTTCCACGCCGGGTCGATGCCACGAACGATGCTTCGGTACGCGTTGGAAAAGTTCGCCCCGGCCGTGCGGGCGAAGTATCTCTCTTCAAAGGCGAAATGAGCTTTTGTGTTGGACTTGCGTCAAACGGCCTTCACCCTGTTGCATGCGGAAATCACCGGCGAAGCGGCGTCCGGTTTTCCCAGACTGCGGCGCATCCCGCACACGGACGTCATTTGGTTCCTCGATTATTTCGACGGCCTGACCGAAGCTGAGCGAGAAGCGTTGCTCGGTGGATTGGCGGAGTCGGCCGCGGCGGTGTTCGCGCTGCCTCCGTCAATGACTTTCCAAGTCCCCGCGGCCCTGGCTCGGATGTGCGAAGAGAGGAACCGACCCGGCGCCAAGGGCGGCACCCGTTACACCGATACCAAACAGCTCACCGTGATCCCCGCGCTGAGGGAGCCCGGCGGGTATCACGAAAGTTGGCGCGAGCATCTCACCGCGCTGCACTTTCAGCCGCGACCCGATCTAGTGCCGGACCTGGCCGACTTGAAGGCGGCGAAGGCACCGCTCGTGCGGAAACTGGTGACGGCGGCGCTCCGGGACTCCTTGGGGCTGCGAAAAGAGAAACTACCCAGGGGCGTGAGCACGTACACCGGCAAATTCGGCGACGGCGAGTTGACGGTCGACGTCGAATTCGGGTCGATGCTCCACCAGCTCGGCTACCTGGTCCGGTACAAGACGGCCGACGGCCGGCCACTCATCTTGCTGCTCTGCTACGAACGGCTGTGGGGCACTACGAGCCGTTGGGACTACCTGACCGAAGAGAACGCCCCCCGGTCGATCGCGTTTCTGGCCGAGCAGATCGCGTATCTGGCCAAATTGGGCGCGCGGATCAACGGCTGAGCCCGACAACGTCGTGGTCCCGCGCAGTCGATGCTGGCGGAAGCGCCGGCGAGAGATTACGTTGTCTACCAACGACGAACATGGCGGCCAATCCCGTGTACGACGAAGGACTTCACTCAATGAGCGAGCCGGCAGCCGCGGTCGAAGTCGCCCTGCGCATCCCGGGCCAGTGGACGCACCCGAAGGAACTGTTCGACCGCCTGCCGGCCGGATGTCGCCTGACGCCGGAATCGCTCACCTTGGAGGACGGCACACAAGTCGAATTCGGCGCCGCGCAAGCCGACGGCCAGTTCGCCCGCATCTTCCGGACCTCCTGCCGGGAGTTACCGACCGACGACGAATTGGCGAGGGTGGACGGCTACAAGGTCAACGTGTTTCTGATGGGGCCGGGCGGTTCGCTCGACGCGGCCCGGGCGATGATGCGAGCGGGTTCTGCCATCGTGCGGGCCGGCGGCGCGGGGGTATTCATCGACAACTGCGGGCTCGCCCACGGCGGGCAGAATTGGCTCGCGATGACCGAGGACGGCAGCCCGGACGCCCTGAGTTTCGCCTTCACCGCGATCGTCCGCGGCAAGTCGGACGTCTGGACGATGGGCCTGCACGTGCTCGGTTTGCCGGACCTCGTCATGAAGCGGTCCGACGTCGAGTCGGGCGGGTTCGACATCATCGAGGTGATCCGTTACGTCGCTCGCGGCGAGAAGCCGATGGACCAAGGCCACATCCTCGCTGACCTTGACGGGCCGAAGTTCCAGGCATTCCGCGAGGACAGCCCGCAAGAGCTGGCCCGCAGCCCGATGCACAATCCGTTCGGACGGCTGAAATTGGTGAGTATGAAGGACATCGCGGAAACGAATTAGTCTTTAGAGAGATCAAACCGCCCATTACGGGAGGACGCGTCCGATGTCCGCTGAAAAGTGCCCGCGGTGCGGCGAAGAACTGGTGGTGCACGGGTCGTTCAGCACCCGCGCCGTCCGGTTCGGATTCCGGCCGGAGGAGCTGCGGCTTTTCTCCCTGAGTTTGCAGTTTCCGGAGGTGCCGGTGGCCGCCAAATCCGCCGCCTGCGCGTCTTGCGGGCTCGTCTGGTCCGAACTCGACGCCGCCGCGCTGCGACGGAAGCTTCATGACCTGGGAAACGCGGAGGTCCGACAAAGGCTCGGGCTGGTCGAGGGGGCATGAGTATGAAGTTGCGATTTCTCTCCGTCCTTTGGTTATTGACGTTCGCCATCGCCCCGCAGCAGCGGACGGCCGCCGAAGACCCGCCCGACGGGCCGAAGCGCGTCTTCAAGGACGACCTCATCGAAAACCTCGTCGGCGACTGGAAGCTCACCCGCAAGGTCCGCGGCACGGAGGTCAAGAACACCGTCAAGGCCGAGTGGGTGCTCAACCACCAGTTCCTGCAGGTGCACATGAAGGACGTGGCCAATCCGCCGGCGTACGAGGCGCTCGTTCTGATCGGCTACTCGTACGCGGACGATCAATACATCGCCCACTGGTGCGACACGTACGGCGGCAAGTTTTCGGCGAAAGGCCACGGCAAGCGGTCCGGCGATTCGATCGAGTTCGAGTTCCAGTACCCGGACGGGCCGTTCTACAACACCTTCACCTGGGACGCGAAGGCGAAGGGCTGGACGTGCCGGCTGGAGGCAGTGGGCAAGGACGGCAAGCGAGCGCTGTTCGCCGAGGACACGTTGCGACGGCCGTAGTCGTCCCGCCTCAGCCACTTCGCCGACCAAGGTCGGTGGCCGAGTTGCGGCAGTTCTAACAACGGGGATTCGAATGATGACGATACGACTGATTCTCTTGAGTGCTGTCGCCGCGGCCGCGAGCGCAGGTTTAAGTCCGGCCCAGGCCCCATCCGCTGCTCAACGGGACGCCATGAAGAAGCTTGAGTTTCTCGTCGGCGAGTGGGCGGGCGAAGGGTGGATGGAGTTCGCCCCCGGGCAGCGGCGTCCCTTTAGAGGGATCGAGGTCGCGCAAAGCAAGCTGGATGGCCTGCTCCTGACCATCGACGGTCTCCACCGCGGAAAAGTGGGTGGCCAAGGAGACGAGACCGTCGTCCATAACGCTTTTGCAATCGTATTCTACGACGCGACTGCTAAGCGGTATCGGTTCCAAGGTTTCACCGCTCGTGGGAATCACGAGGACACGACGGCCGAGGTCACGGACGGGAAGCTCGTGTGGGGCATGATGATCCCGCAATTCGGCGACGTGCGCTATACCATCAAGCTGGACGATCAAGGCCGTTGGTTCGAGGTCGGGGAGGTGACTCGGGACGGGAAGACATGGCGAAAATTCCTCGAGATGACATTGCATCGGGCCAAGCCGAAGTGACTTGGCGCCGCGGGTTCATTTTCGGAATACAACGGCAGAAAACCGGAGGGGAGAATATGATTCTCGGGTTGCGGACCGCAATCTATCCCATACCGGACCTGGCCCGCGGCAAAGCGTGGTATCGTCAGGTGCTCGGGCATGACCCGTACTTCGACGAGCCCTATTACGTGGGCTTCTCGGTGGGCGGGTTCGAGCTAGGGCTGATCCCCGATGGGGAGCCGGGCGCCGCCGGGGTGCAAGTGTACTGGGGTGTGCCGGACGCCACGGCCGAGCTCGCCCGGCTGACGGCCGTCGGGGCCGAAATTCACGAGCCGGTGAAAGACGTCGGCAGCGGCATCAAGGTCGCTTCGGTCCGCGACCCATTCGGCAACCTGTTCAGCATCATTGAGAACCCGCACTTTAAGCCTGGTGACGTGCGCTAGGGCGTCAAAGCAATCGCTTCTCCAGACGGTGCGACGATAAGCCGAATCTTATCGTCGCATCACGACAACTTCACTGACGGCCGATACACTTGGCCCGTCCAAGCCTTGCCGTCACCTTTTCGCGGAAGAAGGAGTCATCGATGCGTCGCGCCGTCTTACTGCTCGGGGCTTTTGCGTTTCTGCTTTTCGTCGGCACTGCCCGCGTCCGGGCGCAAGAGGAGGTGGTCCCCCAGGACAAAATTCCCAAGGCGGTCATGACCGCGCTGTTGTCCAAGTTCCCGAAGGCGAAGATCGACAAGTGCACCAGGGGCAAGGAAGGCGACGACATCGTCTATGACATCGAGTTCAAGCAGGACGGCCGCAAGGGCGAGGCGGATATCAAGGAGAACGGCATCTACATCAATTACGAATTGGCGATCGAGGTGAAAGACCTGCCCAAGGTCGTCAGAGACGCCGTCGAGAAGAAGTACCCCAAGGCCACGCTAAAGGAAATCATGGAAGAAAAGGAGATCCACGGGAAGGAGGAGAAGCTCTCGGCGTATGAGATCGTCCTCGTGACGGCCGATAAGAAGGAGTTGGAAGTCCGATTGTCGCCCGAGGGCAAGATTCTCGAAGACACGGGCGCGGCGAAACCGGACGTGAAGAAGTAAGCGCATGCGCCGGGGGCCGGCCGATAAGACCGGCGTGGCGCGAGCGAGTTTCGGAACCTACGCCGACCGGCCGATGTCGTCCGGGGCCGGGTCGGTGGCGTCGGGATCGCCCTGTCCCGTTTTGGGGATGGGCTTCGGGTCGGCGGGATAGCCGCGGGCCCGCGGGCCGGCCGGGTCGAGCGTCGTCGGCAGCGGTTCCTCCGGCCGGGTCACCAGCCGGTCGTGTTCGGAGGGCTTGTCGGTCGGGTTTTGCCGGGGCATCGGAATCTCCTCTACGAGACGGACGCGGCACTATCACGCACAAACGGTGCCGAAGCGGTGGCTGTGCGCAGCCCCTATCGTGCGTCGGTATCGTCCGCTAAAATCGAGGGCGGCAATCAAATCCCCCGGAGTCGGCCATGCACGACGAAACCTGTGAGCCGGCGGACACCCCCGCACCGATTGAGACGACGCCGCCGGTCCGCTGGCGGGCCGCGCTGTTGCTCGGCATGGGCATGGGAATCGGTCTGGCCGCGGGCATTTTGCTCACGGTCAGCGTGTCCGCCACCTATTCGCTCTTTACGCCGACGATCCGACCGAATCGCGATTGGGTCCAAGTGTTCGACGAGTTGAACGACCTGCGGCAACAGGTCAATCGCATGAATGAGGCGCACAAAACTCAGGACGAAGAAACGGTCGCGGCAATTCGTCAGGCACTAACGACTGTCGCCACGACGCCGCGCCCGGGAGAATTGCAGACGGCCGGGGTCGTGGCTCCGCCCGATCAACAACCTGGAGTCACCGGCCGGCCTCCGCCGAGGCGGGCCCTCGACCCGCTCGCCGAGGTAGACGAGGAGATCCGACGCCTCGAAGACACGCAGCGGGTGCTGAACACCATCCTCGACATGTTCACGCCGAAGAGCAAGGAGCGAGTCAAGGACCGCTCCCGTTCGACGGAAGCTCCAAAATAAACCGTCGTCAACGGAGACCAGACTCGGTGTCACAGGAGATTACGGCCGTCGCATTCGTCGTCAGAGATTACGACGAGGCGATCGCGTACTTCACGGGCCGTCTGGGGTTCACGGTCGCGGAAGATACGCCGTTCGGAGGTGGCAAGCGGTGGGTGGTCGTCCGTCCGTCAGGCGGCGGGACGGCACTGCTACTTGCGCGGGCGGCGACGCCGGAGCAGTCTGCGCGGGTCGGTGATCAGACCGGCGGACGCGTGTTTCTCTTTCTTCACACGGACGACTTTTGGCGGGACTACGATGCGATGCGATCCCGCGGGGTGTCTTTCACCGAAGAGCCGCGAGAGGAAGGCTACGGGACGGTCGCGGTCTTCGTGGACCTCTATGGGAATCGCTGGGACCTGGTTCAGCCACGAAAGTAACCGTTACAGCTTGACCAAATCGTAGCGTTCCCAAGAATCATGTCATGTCTACGACACGAGCCACCAAAGGCTTCACCCTCATCGAGCTGCTGGTGATCATCGCGATCATCGCGATCCTGATCGGACTGTTGCTCCCGGCGGTGCAAAAGGTCCGCGAGGCGGCGGCGCGCGTCGGTTGCAAAAACAATCTCAAACAGTTGGGGCTGGCGCTCCACGGCTATCATCTGACCAATGGACGTTTTCCCCCGGCGTACGAAGCGCCACTCTTGAACTCCGGCCCCGGGTGGGGACTGTTTATTCTGCCCCACGTTGAGCAAGATTCGCTCGCCCAGCAGGTCCCGACGGGCTCGCCGTTTTGGGGCAGTTCGCGGGCGGTTTCGACCGCGGCCGACGGCGGCCAGACGCCGCTGAAAGTATTCCGCTGTCCGTCCGACCTGGGCCCGCCGCAGAGCGCCGAACAGGGCAATTTCGCGGTCTCTAATTATCGCGCGACCGCCGGGACGCTCACCACCTGGATCTATCCGGCCGCCTCGGACCTCGGCGGCGTCATGTTTCAAAACAGCCGTACCCGCATCGAGGACGTGACCGACGGGACGACCAACACGACGATCCTCGGCGAGGGCACGTGGGGCGTGCCCCGGATCGTCTCGACCGGCAACGCATTGTCGTCCGGAATCTGGTGTGGGATGTCGGGGACGTATTTCGTGCCGGGGATCGGCACCTTCGTCTGGATCGACAACGTGATGTGGCCGAGCGGCGGTCACCCCTCCTGGTCGCGCGACTACGTCGATAACGCGTTCAATAGTAACCACTCGGACACGGTTCATTTCCTGTTCGCCGACGGATCGGTCCGCGGCTTTCGGGCGGACATGGACCCGGCCATTCGGGCGCAAATGGGCCTCCGGAGTGACGGGCTCCCGTTGGAGACGCCATAGTTCACCGGACTCAAGCGGCGGATGCAGCGTGTCCAGTTCCTGGACGTCAACGGCGGCACTGGTGCCGCCGCGACGGACGCCACAGTCCTCGTGCTCGCCGCCGCCGGCAGGATGGACCGCAGCCGCGCCTGCGTTTCGGCTGAGAACTCCGGCAACACCATGCCCGCGGCCTCGCAGGCGTCGGCACACAGGATCGCCGGTCCGCCCGCGTTCGTGACGATGCCGACCCGCCGGCCGCGCGGCAACGGCTGGCTGCCGAGGGCCGCCGCGAGGTCGAACATCTCCTCCAGCGTGTCCGCCCGAATGACCCCGGTGAGCCGGAACAGGGCGTCGACGGCGACCTCTTTTGCGGCGAGGGCGGCCGTGTGCGATCCCGCCGTCCCGTCCCCCGGCCTGCGTCCGACCGGTCTTGATCGCTACGACCGGCTTCCGCCGACTCACCCGCTGGGCGATCCGCGCGAATCGCCGCGGGTTGCCGAACGACTCCAGGTAAAGAAGGATCACGTCGGTCCCGGGGTCTTCTTCCCAGTATTGCAACAGGTCGTTGCCGGACACGTCGGCTTTGTTCCCGACGCTGACGAACGTGGACAGACCCAGGCCCATTCGCTTCGCAGCGGCAAGGACGGCGAGACCGAGGGCGCCGCTCTGACTCGACATCGCGACCCGGCCCGGCGGCGGAAACAACGGCGAAAACGAGGCGTTCAGCCGAACGGCCGGGTCCGTGTTGAGCAGCCCGAGGCAATTCGGGCCGATCAAGCGCATGCCGTGGCCGCGGACCTTCTCGACCAATTTCTTCTGGAGTTCGCGGCCCTCGGCATTCACTTCGGCAAAGCCGGCGGGTGATGACGACCAAGGCGCGCACGCCGCGGGCCGCACACTCATCGACCACGCCGAGCACCGCATCCCGCGGAACGGCGATGACGGCGAGGTCGACCGGCTCCGGCAGATTGCGGACCGACGGGTACGCGCGGATACAGGAGACGACTGTGGCGTTCGGGTTGACCGGGTACACCGGTCCTTGAAAGCGGCTGCCGACGAGTGCCTCGAGGATGCGATAGCCGATGCTCGCCGGGTCGCGCGACGCGCCGACGACGGCCACCGACCGCGGGCGAAAGAAGGGTCGCAAGGACGCCGCGG
>DATJGQ010000011.1:0-3698 GCA_035494815.1 Gemmataceae bacterium | reverse complement strand
CGTAATGGTGCGTGACCAGCGGTAGGAAGAACAGGTCGTCGGTGATGCGAGTGCGGACGCCGGCGCCGGCCGGGGGGTGCCACCAGTGCTGGACGTCCCCCTCCTCGAACTGCCGGGACGCCGATCGAAGGATCTGCGTTCTGGTTTCCTTCGGAGCGCCGTACACGAGCGCCATCACGTCCTGCAGTTGATCGCGAAACCCGTACGCGCCGCCGGACTGATAGAACGCCGACCGCGCCCATACTCGGCATGCCAGGACTTGATACGGCAGCCAGCGGTTAATCAGAACGTCGATCGCCGGGTCCGGGGTCCAGACCTGAACGGCGTTGAGGACGCCGTCCCACATCGCCCGGACGGCCCCGAGCGCGTGTGCGGCCCGCCCGGGGCCGGTGTACGCCCGGACGAGCCGGCGCACGTCCTCCGGACGTTCCGCTTGCCCGAGCACGAACACGATTTCCTGCGACCGGCCGGGCGGTAGGTTCATTTCCGTCATGACGGCCGCACACGGGTCGAGCGTCGCTCCGACGGTTCCAGAAAGACCGTTGTGATGCATCGCGGCCGGATCAGCCAGTGAGCCGTGGCGCCCGAGAAATTCGCCGCGGTCTGCCGTAAACGAGTGTGGCCGGTCGCCGACGCCGAGGAACGCCGGCCTGCCGGCGAAGCTGCCACTCCAAGCGTTGCGCGCGACGACGGCCCCCGCACCTTCGTCGCGCTCGCACACGACCTGCACGGGCGCGTTGTCGCGGATCGTGCCGAGCACCCATTCGGCGTAGTACGTCGCCGTCAGCCGTCGGGCTTTCGCGCCGATGTTTCGTACGGTCAGGTGCGCCAGCTTGACCGGATCGTCGGCGGCGACGAACAGTAACAGCTCCTGTTCCAGGCCGTGGCTCGTGCGGAAGTAGCGCGTGTACCCTTGGCCGTGGCGGACGGTCACGGTCGCCCCGGCCCCGCGAGGTAGCGGCGTCGGAGTCCAGAATTCCCCAGTGTCTTCGTCGCGGAGGTAGATCGACTCGCCGGGCGGATCGGAGACGGGGTCATTGGACCAGGGCGTGAGCCGGTTCATTTGGCTGTTGCCGGCCCAGGTGTAGCCGGAGCCCGCTTCCGTCGCGAGGAAGCCGAAATCGGGGTTGGCCAGAACGTTGATCCACGGGGCCGGCGGTAACTGCGGGCCGCCGGGGGCGCTCCCGTCGATGACGATCACGTATTCGCGACCGTCGCGTGTGAACCCACCGAACCCGTTCCAGAACATCAGATCCTTGTGGTACGCGCCGGCCACCGATGGTTCGTAGCCGTGTTTCGGCCGCGCCGAGTAGCCGGTTGGGGCGGGCTGGGACGTGGGCCCCGCGTCAACGGAAAGTTGCTCGGCGAGGGAGCCGCGGTCGGTTCGTAGGACCGCTCGGGCGGCCGCTTCGATCAGCGTCCGGCCGTCGTCGGGGACCTTCCCTGCATCAAGTATGAACACCCCGCCGGGTGTGCCGAGCACGGTTCCGGCAGGGCCGTGCTGCAACTCGCCTTTCAAGCGGTCCGCGGCCTCGCCGCCGCGCTCGTCGAGGATCACCAGGTCGAGATCCATCCCGCGCCGGCGGACGTAACCGTGCCATTGCGCGAGCTGCCGCGCGAGTGAGCCGTCATCGCCGCCGCGGGCGATAGCCAATACGATCGGCCGGTCGCCCGAGATGGCGTATGGCCAAAGTCCAGGTTGCCCGAGCCGATTTGCGGCGACGGCATCTCTCGAACGGAGCGTCGGATCGACGAACAGGACCGCGCCCGCCAGACGGTTGAATGTGGCGACGTCGTCCGAGGTCAGGTCTAGCCCTCTCAGTTCGGCCTCGCAGGCCAGGCGGGCCTGGTCGAACACATGTTCCACGGCCGCGGCCGTCTGAAACTGCTCGGCAAGGGCGATGGCCGCTTCGCGGCTGTCGGCCGCTCCGGTGACGAACGGGATGCGCGTTTCGGCCCCGGCCGCGAGCCAGAGCATGCACCGCAGGCTAAACACCGGGTCGAGGACGGGGCCCGTCGTGCCGAACAGGGTCACGTCGGGTTCGAGCGCCACCGGGTTTGCGGGCGTCCGCCCTCGACCGAGGAACCGGGCCCGATCCGTCTGGTACTCCACCTGCCCGTTCGCGGCGCAGGCGTGGACGGCCCAGACCGGTTTTTGGTCGGCGGCCCGGGGTCGGCGGCGACAGAGAAGCGCGTTGTGGCCCTTCAGGTGCTCGGTCTCGAGGAACAGCTTAGCGAATGCCGGGTGGGCCTGATCCGCGCGCCGATGGTTGAGACAGACCTCGGCGTAGCTGGTCAGGTCGACGTTGCGTGGCCGTCCGCCGTGGTTGATGACCGTCACCAACCGGATCTCGGCGTCGCGTTCCGGCGCGACGCACACCGCCATCCTCGTTTCGATGTCGCCGTCCCGACGAGAGAAATCGACGCGCCACGGCTGGAATACGGCTTCGTAATTGTCCGCCTTCCGGCCCACCGGCTGATGGCCGACGGACCAGAGTTTTCCTTCGCCCAGGTCACGGACGTAACAGAACTGTCCCCAGTGGTCGCGCGTCCCGTCCTCGCGCCAGCGGGTGACGTCCATGTCCCGCCACGAGCTATAGCCGGCCCCCGCGGCGGTGAGCATCACGCCGTACCGGCCGTGAGACAACAGCGCGACGGCGGGCTGCCGTGTGGTGGCCGATGCGAATCGGAGCGCCGCATCGGATCGTGACATGGTGCCTTTCGCTTCGCTCGTCTTGGCATTCATAGCGGCCTCGCTCCGACGGCCATCGCCGACGAAGTCGGTCTCAACTCGCGGCAAGCACTTGTGCGACTTCGCGGAGCATCGTCACGTCCTCGCGCGTGGCGATCACGAGGATTCGCCCGCGCGACCGGTCTCGGGCCACGTCCACGTCCGGGCCGAACTTGGCATTCACCTGCGCATCCAGTTCCAGCCCCACGCACTCGAGCCCGTCGCAAATCGACTGGCGAACCTCGTGCGCGTGCTCGCCCACGCCGGCTGTGAAAACCAACGCGTCGACGCCGCCCATCGTGACGGCGAACGCACCGATCGCCTGCCGCACCCGGTGCGTGTAGACCGCGAGCGCCAGTCGCGACGCCTCGTGGCCGGCCCGCGCTTTCGCCAGGATCTCGCGCATGTCGGCGGTCGTTCCGGACACGCCGAGCAACCCCGACTCGCGGTTGAGCGCCGTCTCGACCTGCGCGGGCGTCAGGCCGTGGTGCTCCTGGACGTGGACAACGATGCCCGGGTCGATCGACCCGGACCGCGTGCCCATCATCAACCCGTCCAGCGGCGTAAATCCCATCGTGGTATCGATGCAGCGGCCGCCGCGGACCGCCGACGCCGAACAGCCGTGGCCCAAATGGCAGATGACGAGCCGCAGCGCCTCGGGCAGTCGCCCGAGCATCTCGGCGGCGCGGCGGGCGCAGTAAGCATGGCTGAGCCCATGAAATCCGTAACGGCGGATGCCCCACTCCCGCGTCCACTTTTCCGGGACCGGATACGTGCGGGCCTCCGGCGACAGCGTCGCATGAAACGCGGTGTCGAACACCGCCACGTGCGGCACGCCCGGCAATTCCGCTTCGGCGGCGGACAGCGTTTCCAGGCTCGGCGGGTTGTGCAGCGGCGCGAGGTCGGCGAGCGCGGTGATCCGCGAGCGGATCTCCGGCGTGATCCGTACCGACGACGTGAACTGACC
>DATJGQ010000010.1:0-3814 GCA_035494815.1 Gemmataceae bacterium | reverse complement strand
AAACCCCCGCCGCTCGCTTGTTTCGTCGCGCCAGAGTGTTCTAGGCCGCCGGCTTGGCGATGCAGTAGAGGTGCTGATCGGTCCGCAGGTACATCGCGCCGTGCGCGATCGCGGGCGTGGCGTACACTTTTTCCTTCATGTCGTTGGTCGCGACGAACTCGCCCTTCGCCCCGACGCGGACGACGGTCGCGACGCCGCCTTCGCCGAAGATGTAGAGCTTACCGCCGGCGAGGATCGGCGACGCCCAGAAAAAGCCCTTGAGCCGGACGTCCCAGAGCACTTTGCCGTCGGCGAGGTCGCCGCAAGTTAAGATCTCGCCCTTGATGACGTAGATCTTGCCGTCGGCGACGATCGCGGACGGCGCGAAGCTCGACAGCTTGGCCGTCTGCCAGGCGACGGCGGGCGGCCCGCCCGCCGTCGGCCGCAACGCGATCATGCCGCGCCGCTGCATCCCGAGCACGAGGTCGCCGGCCGCAACGGGCGACGGGATTTCCGATAGACCCTCCGCCTCGTGGTTCCAGAGCGTCTTGCCCGTCGCCGGGTCCAGCGCCGTCAGCCCGTTCGGCGACTGAACGATGACCTCGGTATGGCCCCACCGATGCGTCACGACCGGCGTCGTGTAACAGTTGTCGAGCGCCCGCTCGGCCTTCCAGAGGTTCCGACCGGTCTTCGGGTCGATGCCGAGGATGTAGGATGCGCCCTGATTCTCTTCCGGCACGATCAGCACGCCGTCGGCCAGTACCGGCGATGCGGCCCGGCCGACGTGATTGACCATCGCCGGGTAATCGCCGGACAGACTTCGCAACCAGACGACGTTGCCGTCGAGGTCCAGACAGACGAGGTCGCAGGTCCCGAAGAGCGCGTAGACGAAATTGCCGTCCGTCACCGGCGTCGGCGCGGCCATGCAAGTTTGCGGGTGGCAGAGCGTCTGCCCGGTCGCCCAGAACTGACGCTCCCACAACTTGCGGCCCGTGTCCGCGGCGAAGGCGAGGACGTGCAGCCGCGTCTGCCGCATGCCCGAGTTCGCGGTGAGGAAGATGGTGTTGCCCGTGACGGCGGGGGCCGACAGTCCGCGGCCGGGCAGATCGACCTTCCAACGGACGTTCTCGTCCGGGCCGAACTTTTCCGGCAGGTCGACGGCCGCGGTCTGGGCCGAGTTCGGCCCGCGGAACTGCGGCCACTCATCGGCTCGGCCGGGATTGCACCACGGAGGCACGGAGGACACGGAGGAAAGAAAAACAAGCACCGCACCGCCGAGTTCTCTCATCTGCTTGTCTCCGTGCTCTCCGCGCCTCCGTGGTGAATAATCACTTCGCGGGCGCCGGGTCCATGACTTTCACCGGGATCGCGGTGCCGACCGGGTCGGTCAGCCGCAGCTGGTACATCCAGTTCTGCGCCCACTCCTCCGTCTGGTTATTCTGGCAGACTTTGATCAGGATCGTGTTCCGGCCGGCCAGGAGGGTCGCTGGGGCGATATGCGAGTCCTGCTCGAAACTCTGGTGATAGGTTTCGCGGGCAAAGACTTCCTTGCCGTTGAGCCAGATCTTGAGCGCCGTCGCGCTCGCCGCCCGGATCTCGACCGGCCGTGCCGCCGGCGAATCGATGACGACGTAGCCGTACGCGACGGCGTTCTTTTCCTTGGCGATCGCTTTGTTGAGATCGATCGCCCCGTTCTTCTCGGCGGTCGTGTGCGGCTTCCAGGCGACTTCCCTGCCGTCCTTGCCCGGATATTTCGCCGCAAGATCGACGCCGCGCTCAGGCGCATAGACCGCGTTAAAACCCTTGCCGTCGGTGTTGTCGAATGGACTCGCCAGATACCAACTCGTGATGAAGGCGAAGTGTTTGGCCAGGTCGACCGGGCTGCCGCGCTGTTCCAATTCCTTCGCGATCGCCTCGGTCTGCGTGACGTCACGGGCCGCGTCGAGCAGCTTGCGGAGTTGGTCCTTGGCCGGCTCGGAGTCTTTGGGGAGGGCTTTCGCCTTCTCGAACTGGACTTCAACGGCGTCGTAGCGAAGTTCGGAGCCGGGATCGTTGAGAAACGTCGGCAGCAAACGCTCGCGGGCGGCAGGATCGGCCCGGCAGATGAGTTCGAATGAGAGACGACGGGCGCTGCCCGCGTGTTTGGTGTCACGCAGGAACGCTTCCAGGTCCTTCGCAGGCAGCGGACGTTTGGCGGCAGTTTCGCGCTCGATGATGGCGTCGATCGCAGATCGAAGCCAGTTGGCCGCGGCGGGCGAGGCGCCGTCGATGGCGGCGAGGAGGGGGACGATCGCGTCAGTGCCGCGGCGGCTGAGTTCCTTCCAGGCGGCGGCCGCTTCGGGGTTGCCGGCGCCTTCCCGGCCGACGGCTTTGACGCGATCGGCGAGTTCGGTCACGTCGGCGGCGGGCGCGAGAGCGATCACGACCAGAAGTGAATGCATGAACTCCCCCGATTGTCACTCCACTCACAACAACGGCACCCGCTGCCGTTCTTCCATCTGCGTCCGCAGCCCGGCGAAGTACTGCGCCAGTTCGTTCGCCGCCCCGCTGCTACAGCTCGAGCAGCCGCCGCCGTCGGAGTCACACGAACCGCATCCGCCGCCGCAACCCCCCGTGCCGCACGACGAACAACCGTGCTCGTCGTCCTTCGCCGGTGCCTCGCGGCCCAGGTCGTGCACCCGGACGATGACGCCGTGTCTCTCGCCGAGGTCCGCGAGCCACGGCCCTTCGTCGCACGCCGCGAGTTTCAGGACGTGCAACACGGCCTGCCGGCCGTCGAGCAGCACTTCCGCGTCGAGCACGGCGAGCGGTAGCCCGCTGGCCACGGCCAGCCGCTCACCGGCCGCGCACAGTTCCAACCCGGTCGCCCGCCCGCGCTCGGCGAGCGTCATGTCTTCCGTCGACGCCCGCCGCAGCAACTCGCCGACGAACCCGTCGGGGAACACCGGCCGATCCGCATCCGCCGCCGCGAGCACGCGGCCGAGTTCGAGCCCGCGCTGACTCCGGACGACGACCGCGTCGCCGCGCGTACAGCCGTCCGCGCCGGCCGAGCGGAACCGCCCGACGTGGCCGGCGGCCCCGTGGTGCACCAGGTACTCGCGAGTCGCGCTCATTCGAGGCCGAAGAAGCCGCGCATATATTTGTCGTACTCGTCCTGGCCGTGCTCGGTACTCAGGTCGAGCCGCAGTTCGTTGATGACCTTGATCGAGTAGTTGCGGAACCAGTCGTTCCAGCAGTCGGCGCAGATCTTCTCGTAAATCTCCTGCCCGATCGCGTCCGGGACGGGCGGCGCGGGAAGTTGTTTCGCCTCGCCGATCGCGACGCAGCCCGGCCGTTGACACGGGAAGCCGGTCCGCGGCCCGCCGGCCGCTTTCTCCGCCGGCACCTCGACGCCCAACTCCCGCATCATCTGCGCCATCGCGTCGCGGGGCATCTTGTCGCCGCGCTGGTCGGCGATCTTGTGACCTTCCTTGAGCGAGGTCACCGCCTCGTCCCGTCGGTTCAGCTTGAGCTGGCACTCGGCGAGCAGCTGATAGACCTTGGAAAACTGAGGGCTGAGTACGAGCGTGCGCTGGAACGACCGCGCGGCCTCGTCGTACTGATTATCTTCCATCAAGAGCTGGCCGAGGCGGAAGTGCCCCAACTCATTGTCGGGGTCGTCCTGGGCCATCTTGCGGAACTGCGCGATCCGCTCGGCGAGTTGCGTGCTCATTGTGGTGATTCGTGTCGCGATCCGAGAGTTCTCGTTCCCAAGCTCAGCTTCGGAACGCCAGGGTGCGAAGCTCCGCTTCGCGTTTATCTTCTGTAGCTGGTGAGGCCGGTCCGCGTGTCCTTT
>DATJGQ010000009.1:0-2509 GCA_035494815.1 Gemmataceae bacterium | reverse complement strand
AGCGTCGCCCGGCCGTCCGCGTCACTCTCCGCGAACGTCAGCCAGCCGGGCTCCTTCCGGCGGCGCGGGTCGTCGTAGTGACTGGCCTGACTCGACCGCTGCCAGTCAGTCATCTCGAACCGTGCTTTCGGGACCGGCCGGCCGGTCGCCCCGTCGACCACCTCGACCGGGGTGGGTCGGGCCGACTTGAGTGGCCAATCGACGGACGCGTCTGTCGGGATCGGGCCGATTCGCTGGTCGCGCTGGAAACCCGGGGCACGCACGTCCAATTCGTACTCCCCGTCGCCAATACGTTCGAGCGTGACGACGCCTTGGTCGTCCGCCCGGGCGGTGCGGAGGTCGGAGCCGCTCGCGCTGTTGCCGACTGCCATGCGGGCATTCATGCGCAGCTCCGCGCCCGGAATGCCGCGGTTCCGCGCGTCGGTCACCCGGAGCGTCGCCGTCGCGCCGCGCCGCAGAACGAGTTCGATCGTCCGCTCCGCGTCGCCCTCAAACAGGTTCACGACCGAAGAGGCGGCGGCGGCAAAGCCAGGGGCGAAAGCCCCGACCCGCAGTCGAGACGGCGGGAATGTGTAGGTCTTTTTGTAGGCCGGGAGTTCGGCCCCTGTAAAGTCGAGCGTCTTGCCGGTGCTCGCGTGGCCGGTGACGTACGTGCTGCTCAGGTTCATTCCCTTCGGGATGGGGCTGCCGTCCTCCGTCCGCACGGCGACGGTCACGCGGAGCGTTTCCGCAGTGGCGCCGTCCGGGTTCTTCGGGGCGTCGCCGCCGCCGGGTGGACGAGTCGCGGGCGGCAAGAACTCGGCGTTGGTCTCCGCGTGCAGTTGGGCGAGGCGGTCCACGCGTTCGCGCGCGGACATCAAATCGGCCGCGGCTCGCACGGCCAAGTCCGTCCCGCGTTGCGCCACGACGCCCGCGAGCGCGATCGCCAGCAGCGCCGCCCCGACGCCGAGCCGCGACGCCCGCGGCCGCGCCGCGCGGTCCGGGTCGACCAGTCGTTCGACGCGGTCGGTCAACTCGCCCTCGTGCCCCCGACCGGCCATTGCCAAGAGAGGTACCGGGACTGGGGCCGCGCCCCGCAACGACGACGCGACCTCCACGAGCGTCCGCGCGACTGCGAGCGGCCGGCCACACGCCTCGGCGGCGACCGCGTCGCAACAGGCCTCCCGCTCGACGCGGATCTGACGGCTCAGCCACCACACCGGCGGGTTGAAGAAGAGCAGCGACTCGACCACCATCTGCACCAAGTTGACCAGTGCGTCGTACCGGCGGATATGCGCGAGTTCGTGCGCCAGGATGACCCGCCAGTGCTCGACCGGTGTCCCGCTCAGCATCGCCGCGGGGACCAGCACGGACGGCCAAAGGATCCCGAGCGCCGCCGGGACTCGGATCCGTTCCGTGACCACGAGCCGTACCGAGCGCGTCAGCCCAAGGCGTCCGGAGAGCTCGCTGAGGATCCCTTCGAGCACGCCGTTGTCCAGCGAGCCCGACGCCGCGAGCGTCTGTGCCTGCATCAGACCCGCGACGCCGCGCGCGATCATTATGCCCGCACCCGCGCACCAGACGACCGCCAGCAAAACCGCCCACGCACGGATCGGCCCGGCCCCCGCCTGCGCGGCCGTCGAAGCGCCCCAGCGGTCGATCGGGGCGTCGACTCGTTCCGGTGTGGGTTGAGCGTGCGGCACGGTCGCGACCACGATCGGGTCGACCGGCACCCGATCCAGCCGCAGGACCGACCACGTCACCAGTGAAGATAAGACCACCGCGGCGAGCCCGAGGACCGCGACGCTATAGCGGTGGTTGGCCCGCCGGGCGGGGAGCGACCGCAGTGCCACCCACACCACGCCGGCGGCGACGGCGCCCTGCCAGAGCGAGTGGGCCAGGACCCAGACGAGCGTCTCGCACCACGCACTGACCGCCGCGTACGACATGACGGCACCTCTCTTCGCGATCGCCCGGGGGTGTTACTTCTTTTTCTGCTGCCGTGCCTCGACCCGGTCGAGCAAGTCCCGGAGCTTGGCAATCTCGTCGCGGCTGACTTGCTTTTCATCGAGGAGCTGTTGCACGGCCGCGTGCGTCACGCCGCCAAATACGGTGGCGACCAGGCCGCGCAGCAGCGGGCCGGCGACCTTGTCGCGGGCCACGAGCGGCGTGAACACGTGCGCCGGCCCGTCCGGCTCCTTCGTCGCGGCGAGAAATCGTTTCTTCTGCATCACCTGCATCACCGACAGGACCGACGTGTAAGCCCGCTTTTTGCCGTCGGGCAGCCGCTCCATCACCTGGCGGACGGTGGCCGGCCCGCCCTCCCAGAGCACGCCCAAGATCTGCAACTCGAAATCGGACGGCGTCATGCTCGGTTTCTTGGCCACGGGATCTCTCCGCCCGATGATACTGTACAAGACGTACTGTATTTACAGTACTAATGGGCGGACGGCCGGTCAAGCTTTTTTTGACGAAAATCGTGCGCGATCGAGGGAGATTGGTCGAGGAGGAATGGAAGAGTCGTGGGGGC
>DATJGQ010000008.1:0-9060 GCA_035494815.1 Gemmataceae bacterium | reverse complement strand
CCGTTGGTCCGGCGCGGCCGCAGGCCGTTGGGTTCGCGGCGGCTTTTGGTTTCGGCCATGGTCGTCCTCTCCTTCCGCGGGCGGTTCCGGCACGCTCTCTGTTCTGTAACGGGCCGCTTCGGCTTAGTGGGCGCTCGCATAGCCGCGAGCGACGGTCTCCGGTGTGCTGATGCCGAGTCGACTTAATAAGGCGTCGACCTGTGCCTCCAACTCCTGCGGGCCGCCAGAGTTTTCGAGGGCCGCGTCGGCGCACGCGGCTTTCAAGGCCAGCGGCAATTGGGCTTGCTCCCTCTTCATGACGTCGTCCGCCGACCAGCCGCGTTGGGCGGCCACGCGTTTCAGCCGCACGGCCCGCGGTGCGTCTATGTAGACGACGACGTCACACGCCGTCCGCCAACCGGCCTCGAGCATGATCGCCGCGTCGAGCACGACGAACCGGCAGTTCGGGTCGGCCTTCGCGGCGAGTAACTGCTCGCGCAACCGCCGACTGATCCACGGGTGGACGATCGCCTCCAAGGCGGCCCGCTCGTCGGCGTCCGCAAATACGACGGTGCCGAGCTTCTTCCGATCGACCTCGCCGTCTCGTCCGACCACCTGACCTCCCCAACGGGCGACGACTTGGTCCCGCACCGATGGCTGCCGCAGCGCCGCGTGGCCGAGCGGATCGCCGGCGACGAGAGACCCGCCGCGGCGGGCCATGGCCGCGGCGACTTCGCTCTTGCCGCTGCCGATGCCGCCGACCAGGCCCAGCACGGGGCAGCGCGGGAGCGGCTTGCTCATGAGGCGGGTGGCCCTCCCGATTGTGCGAGTTGCCGGCGAAGCGCGGCGTTCTCAGCCTGCAGCTGCTCGGCCCGCTGCCGTTCTTGCTCGGCCCGCTCTCGTTGAGCGGCTACGGCTTCGGCGCGCGTAAGAATGGGCTCTCCGGTTGGGCCGTCGAACAGCCGCATCGTTTGCCCATCCGCTCGCACGAGAAAACCGAGGTCGCTCGCCAGGCGGTTCTCGCGGTCCCATTCGATCGGTTCGTAGCCTCCGTTACGCAACCGGAAGCCGACCAATGCCGGGCGAACGTACTTGTTGTCGGGATCGAAAACGAAATACTCGCGTACACCCAAGTCGCGGTACAGGCGGTGCTTCGTCGTCAAATCAGTTTGCCAGGTCTTTTTCGACGTGACCTCGAAGATCGCGGCCGGCACCGCGCCCTCCTGCCAGGATCGGAATGACCGCCGCAGCGGCTCGGCCGGAACGCCGGTCACCACCATGACGTCGGGCGCGCGCCGGGCCTTGGGGTTCCCTTTTTCCCAGTACCAGAACATGTTCGCCGCAAAGTACACGTCGTCCCGACCGCGGAAGAAGTCCTCCAGTGCCTGGTAAAGCATCAGGATCGCCGTGACGTGGATGCCGGTCTCGGCCATGGGCTTTCCGTCGCTCGAGGGATAGTAGACGCCGTCCTCGACGTCCGACGTAAAGTAGCCGGCGTCCGGCGATGTCGCCGTGCTCATGCGGCCACCTCCTCCACGTCCAGCCAGTTCGGCCCGGCGGCGACGTCCACGACCAATGGCACCTTCAGCTTCATCGCGGTGGTCATCTCCGTTCGCACCATGTCGGCCAGTCGCTTCACCTCGTCCGGCGGTGACTCGAAGACGAGTTCGTCGTGCACCGTCAGTAATATCCGCGATTCGAACTTCTCACTCGCCAGCCGGCGGTGAACGGCGAGCATCGCGAGCTTCATCAGGTCGGCGGCGCTGCCCTGGATCTCCATGTTGACGGCCTCGCGCTCGGGCTGGTTCAGGCCGGTCACATTCGTCCGCTGCCGTACGCCCTGGATCGCCCGCCGCCGGCCGAGCAGGGTGCTCACATAGCCCGTCTTGAAACAGTCGGCCAGCAGCCGGCCCTGATACTGCTGCACCGCCGGGAAGCGGGCGAAGTAGCCGTCGATGAACTCGGCCGCGTCCTTCTGGCTAATGCTGAGCCGGATCGCCAGGCCGTGGGCGCTCATGCCGTAGATCACGCCGAAGTTCACCGTCTTGGCCACCCGGCGTTGGGCGGCCGTCACATGCTCGGGCTCGACCTTAAAAATCTGCGCGGCCACCGTCTCGTGAATATCCCGGCCCTCGGCGAAGGCCCGGGTCAAGTTGTCATCCCCGGAAAAATGGGCGAGCAGCCGCAGTTCGACCTGCGAATAGTCGGCCGTCACCAGCCGCCAACCCTCCCGCGGCACGAACGCCTGCCGGATCTGCCGCCCGAGGTCGGTGCGGGCGGGGATGTTCTGCAGGTTCGGGTCACTGGAGCTGAGTCGGCCGGTCGCCGCCACCGTCTGGTTGAACGAGGTATGGACGCGGCCCGTCTTCGGATTAATCAAGGCGGGGAGGGCGTCAACGTAGGTCCCTTTCAGCTTGGCGATCTGACGATGTTCGATGATCTTCCGGGGCAGCGGGTGCAGCGTGGCAAGGCGTTCGAGCGTCTCCTGGTCGGTGCTCGCTTCGCCGGCGGTGGCCGTCCGCTTTGTCGCCGGCAGCTTCAGTTCGTCAAAGAGGACGGTTCGCAGCTGCTTCGGCGAAGCGATGTTGAACGGACGCCCGGCGAGATCATGAATCTCTTTTTCCATCACCTGCAATTGCCGCGCCATGTCTTCGCCGAGCCGGCCGAGAAATGGCACGTCCAGCAGAACGCCCGCGGATTCCAGGTCCATGAGTACGCCGATGAGCGGGACCTCGACCTCGTCGTAGAGCTTTTTGAGCCCCTGCTGTTTCAGTTGAGGTTCAAGCAGGCCGGCCAACCGCCAGGCGACGTCGACGTCTTCACAGGAATAGTGGCAGACTTTCTCGGTCGGCACGTCGGCCATGCCGATCTGGGCCTTCCCCTTTTTGCCGATCAGGTCGGTGATCGGGATGTTTTCGTGGTTGAGATAGCGGCGGGCGAGTTCGTCGAGGTTGTGGGTGCGTTCGCCGGAGCGGAGGAGGTAGTCGGCGACCATCGGGTCCCCGGCGATGCCGGCGAGTTTGACGCCATGATGACTGAGGGCGAGCGCGTCGTACTTGATGTTCTGATTGACCTTGGCGACCTTCGGGTTTTCGAAGATCGGTTTGAGGGCTTCCAACGTGGTCGTCACGTTGAGGCACTGGTCGCCTTCGGGGCCGCAGACGGGCAGGTAGAAGGCTTCGCCTTCCTTCCACGCGACGGCGATGCCGACCGGGTCGGCCCGCAGCGGGTCGAGGTCGGTCGTTTCCAAGTCGAAGGCGAACCGCTTTTGTTTTTTCAACTTTTTGAGAAACGCGTCGAACTTTTCGGGGCTGTTGACGAGTTCGTAGGTGCACTGCCACGCCGCGTCGGTCTTGCACTCGGGGAGCAGTGGGGCGTTGGCACCGAAGGGGAAATCGTGTTCGGCGACGGCGGTGGATGTCTGGGCGTCCGGCGCGTCGGCGAATAGGTCTTGGGCGGGGCGACGACGATTCTTCGCGGGCGCGGGGGTCGCGGTCGCGCTCCGCTCCGCGTCGCGGCTAAACAGCTCCTCGGCGGGCGGTTCGGCACCGGCCTTCTTCATCTCGCTGCGGACGCGGGCGGCGAAACCGCGGAAGCCGAACTCCTCGAACAACTTCAAAAGCCTCGGGCAGTCCCAGCAACGGACCTGCCACGCGTCCCAGTCGATCGGCATCGGCACCTTCGTCTCGAGGCGGACGAGCTTGCGGCTCAGCTCCGCCTTCTCGGCGAACGCGCGCAGGTTATCGACCGTCTTGCCCGGCTTGAGCTTGTCGATGTTGGCGAGCAGGTTGTCGAGCGTGCCATACTCCTGGAGGAACTTCGCCGCCGTCTTCGGCCCGACGCCGGGCACGCCGGGGACGTTGTCCACGCTGTCGCCGACGAGCGTCTGAAAATCCACGACCTGTTCCGGCTTGACCCCCCAATCGGCGAAGAGCGACTCGCGGTCGTAGACGAGCCGTTTGCGGAGGTTGTAGATGCGAACGCGGTCGTCGATGAGCTGCCGGCAGTCCTTGTCCGTCGTGCAGAGGAACACTTCCAGCCCGCGGTCGCGGCCGGCGACGGCGACGGTCGCCATTACGTCGTCGGCCTCATAGCCGACCGCGGACAACACGGGCAGGTTCATCGCCTCGATGACCTGATGAATCGGCTCGATCTGGGCGCAGAGGTCGTCCGGGGGCGGCTGGCGGTGGGCTTTGTAGTCCGGGTAGAGTTCGGATCGGAAGGTCGGCTCGGCCCGGTCGAATGCGCAGAGCAGGTAGGCCGGCTGGAGTTCGTCCCGCATGTACATGAGGTCACGGGTGAACCCGAAGATGGCGTTGGTCGGCCGGCCGTCGGGAGCGCTCATCGCCGGGATGGCGTGGAAGAACTGGTAGACGAGCGCGTGCGCGTCCACCAGAATCAAGCTCCCCGGGGTGATGCCGGAAGCCATTTGTGTTGGTAGTGGTTAGTGGCTAGTGGATAGTGGCTAGAGAAGAGCCGTCTTCACTAGCCACTAACCACTACCCACTTTCCGCTCCTGGGGCGTGTTACGCGGCCACGAGGGCCGCCATCATTCGGGATCCGTGACGAGACCGTGTCACCGTTCGAGCGTTGACGGGAGAATGAACCCCGGCGGGCCGACCGCGAACCACGGATGCAGGCAGGCTCGCAACTGTTGGGAACAGCGGAAGGGAGGACGCCGGCGGGGGGCTAATCGCACGCTATACCGGAAGGGTAGGCACGCCGTGCGGACGTGTCAAGGTCTTTCCGCGGGCGTTCGCGAGTGTCGTCCAAAGCCGTCGTCGCATCAGGCTCATCGGTCCCATACGTCCCATCCTTCGGTCGGCAGAATCGGCATCGCTGGCCCGGTTTGCCAAGTCGTGGCGGCCGTCGGACCAAACTGGTTGACAACCCCGCACCGCCGTTTACAGTGAAGGGTACAATTCAATTACGGCCGGAGTGCGCGTTCACCCGGAGGTCGCGCCGGGGCCACCTCAAGCAGCGGCACACGTCGCGGAGAATCTCATGGCCAAGCGCAAACCCGTCAGCAGCAGTCGCCCCGACAGCGGTGAGTCCAATACCGGCCTGGTCGTCACACTGGTCCTGTTCATCCTCCTGACCATCGGCCTGGGCGTGACCACCTGGCTCGGCTATTCCGGCAAGTCCGAGGCCGAGGCGAAGGCGAGCCAGGCCGACCAGAAGGCCGCCGCCGAAACGAAGAAGGCGCAGGAGGAAGAGGCGCTCAAGGCCACGCTGCGGATCGCCCTCGGCTCGGACACCGAGGCCGACCGCACGCTGTTCTCCGGCCGGAAGTCCACGAACTCGGCGAAGATCATCGAGCAGGTCGCCGGACTGCGGGCGTTCCAGGCCGCGCCCCAGTACCGGTGGGACATCAACTCGGCGGCTAACCGCCCGCCGAAGAACTACACCGACCTGCTGGCCGAAGCGCAACAGGCCGCGCTCGCCAAGGAGCGCGAGGCCAAGGCGGCGGAGAACACCCTCGCCGAAACCCGCAAGCAGTTCGACGCCGAACGCCAGGAACTGGTCGCCAAGCAGAAGGAGACCGAAAAGAAACTCGGCGAGGCGAATAACACCGTGAACCAGGTCCGGCAGGAGAAGCACGGCGGGTCCGACGAGGCGAGCAAGAAGATCAAGGAGCTGACCGATCAGGTCGCGCAACTGACTATCGAACTGCAGAACACCAAGGTCGAGAAGGACCGCGACATCGCCAAGCGGGACGCCGAGATCGAGAACCGCAAGAAGATCCGCGACGCGCTGTTCGCGAAAGTCGGCCCGCTGATGGACAAGCTCGCCTCCGTCGCCGAATCGCGACCGGAGATGCGAGACATCGCGGAGCTGCACGAAATGCTCGCCCGGGTGTTCGATAAGTCCGGCTCGCTCACCAACGACACGCCGAAGGGCGAAGTCGTCAAGGTCGATCGCGCCAACAACCGTGACCTGGTCTACGTCAACCTCGGCTCGGCCGACTACCTGCAGCCGCAGGTGTCGTTCAGCATTATGCCGGCCGGCTCGACCGGGAAGGCGGCCAGCGCCCGGCAGCGGAAAGCCGCGATCGAGATCGTCACCATCCTCGAGCCGCACCTGTCCACCGCGAAGATCGTCGAGGAGCCCAACCGTTACCGCGACCCGATCATGCCGGGCGACTTGCTGTTCAACCCGGTCTGGAACCGCGACCAGCGGGTGCACATCGCGCTGTGCGGCATGATCGACATCAACGGCGACGGCATCGACGACACGCCGGAACTGATCAAGATGCTGGAGAAACAGGGCGTGATCATCGACGCCTGGCTCGACCCGCGGGCGCACCAGATCAAGGGCCCGGGGATCACCGAGCGGACGGAGTTCCTCGTGCTCGGCGAAGCGCCGAAGCTGAGCGAGGCGATGATGGCGACCGAAGGCAACACGATCGCCGAATCCGCCAAAGCGGTGCTCGCCCGTATGGAAGAGATGAAGGCGAAGGCGAAGGAAATGGGCGTGACGCAGACGCAGTACAAGAAGTACCTGTCGCTGTCCGGGTTCAAGCTGCCGAAGAACCCGGCCGAGTTGAACGCGTCCTCGTACTTGCGCGGCACCGGCTCGATCAAGCCGCCGGACTCGGAAGAGCGGCCGAAGTAAGTCCAGACTTCAGAAAGCAGAGGTCAGAAGTCAGAGGTCAGAAGGCATGATCTCTGGCTTCTGACCTCTGCTTTCTGGCATTTGACTGATCCCGCATGACTCTCTATTATCCACTATCGTCGTCGCCGATGTAGCTCAACGGCAGAGCACCGCTTTCGTAAAGCAATCAGGACAGCGGAACCCCCGGATTTCACGGGGTTTTTGCATTTTCGGTGTGTCCATCTGACACCAGTTAGCCCCGGCAGCGGGTGTCAGCGGGTGTCAGGCGCTTCGGGCCGCATCACCCTTACGAGTCGGTCGCCGCGTGGGGCGGCGCAGCTTTGTCGCCGAGGGCGACCAAAAGCAGCGACGGCCGGGGTCGCTTCCCCGGCCGTCGCGTCGTCTGGTCAGCCCGCTTTCCGCCCGGTCAGTGGCAATGTGGTGCGGCCACGGGCCGATAACTGTCGGGACTGCCGCATCGCAGGTACGCGGCCAGCGATCGCGGCCATCTCGTCGGCTCTGACGCGCACCATGCGGACCGCGGCCACGTCATCTTCTGGAAGGAAGTTCAGGAATGCTTCGACGGAGTCCGCAGCGTTGCGGAAACTCGTGGCCGTCACGGCATGTCGCTCTACGCCGTCGTTGCTCTGGACCAGCACCAAATACAGGTCGCCTGTAATGTGGCTTTTCATCGTCGTTTCCCTTTCCGGTTTCGTGGTTTTCGTGAGTGAGGTAACTGCCGCTTGTTCACAAGTGAACAAGTCGGCCGGTTTGTTGATACGCGGCTGACCGCGTCAGCGCTCGCCGCATCGAATCAGGACCAACGCCGCTTAGCGCCGCCACGGCATCGGCGTGCAGGCAGCGGCCGGCAAACCCGTGGCCGAGGCAATCGCATTCGGGGGCACCAGGCGCAGACTTTCACCCGATACGTCCGATCGCTCCGCCAGAGGCGCTTGACCAGGGCCAGCCGCAGGCGCTCACGCGCCTTTCAGTCGGTTGATGACCGCGTGGCGGGTGTCGATGTCGGGATAAAGCAGGATCAGGCCGTCATCGGTGCAAGTCGTCCGCTCGCCGCGGGTGACGATGATCTTCGCCTTGGCACTGTCGCTGACGGGCAGGACGGCGCGCCCCTCGATGCACTCGCGGATCGTCTCGGGCGCGCCGACGAGGTTGAAGCAGGCGTTTCCCGAGAACACCCCGCCGCCCTCGTTGTCCGTCTTGAACGGCAGCTCCCACCCGTCGAGCACGATGTCATCGGTCGCCACGTCGAGGAAGAAATCCTTCCGTTTGCCGCGCTGGCGGACGACCGCCACCCGTTGCTTACGGCCCTCATAGCCGACCGGGTGCGGTTTCAGGACGGACCGCACGTCGAATTCAAACCGCTGGGTCATCGCCAGCGCGTCGTCAATCCGTAAGACCGTCACCCGTTGTCCGACAGTCAGAGGCATCGTCGTACCCTCACGTAAGCGCCCGGCCCGAAGTGAGCCGGACAGGTCGGCGGGGCGCGGTCGGTTCCGCCGTGCCGCCCGTCCGTGGAGGGGTCGGCGTCAGGGAGCGAACCTGCACCCCAAAGGGCCGGCGGGAGCGCGACTCCCCGCGGTGACGCAACGGCCCGGTCGGTCAGCGATACCGAGCGATCGACTCGCGCGACAGGAACCCGTCGAGTCGCGCCCGGTTGCACGCGCCGCACTCACACGACCAGCGCCGGCCGAGCCAGTTGTCCAGGGCCGCGTGGTGCCTCGCGATCCGGCGGGCTTGCGCGTGCCAGAGGTCGCGGACCGGCGGCGGGGCTTCCGGAAGAGCGCTGAATAGGTCATATTCGCGGACCATATCGCACCTCATTCCGCGTAGCCGCGGGGCAGACGGTCGGCCGGGATGGGGTCGGTTTGCGAGACGTGAAAGACGGTCGCGGACCACGGGCGGGAACAGGCGCGGCGCTGGTCCGTGCGCTCGCGTTCGGCGTCCGGGCCGTCCTGTCCGTCGGTCCGGTCGCGGCCCCCCATCGGAACGAACGTGACGACTTTTACCCCGTGCTCTCCGCGGCGGACCTGTCGGCCGAGCGCCCGCCACGCGTGGTAGGTAAAGACGTTCTCCCGCGGCCGGATGTCGGACTCGGGAATGCCCTTCGCCGTGAACCCGGCGAAGATCGCGGGCCAGTTGGTCAGCGCTTGCCCGCCGATCGCTCGGGACAGCGCCTCTTGCTGCATTTCTTCGCGGCGTGCGGCTTTGGTCGCGGTCATGGTGCGTTGCCTTTCGGTGACTGAGGGTCGAATCAGTAAGTGAACAAGGCCCGCGGGACCGTCTCCGCGGGCCGTCGCGGTCAGCCGAGCATTTCGCCGGCCTCAATGGCCTGGAGGGCGGCGCGCATGTTGTTGCGGCAGTCTTGAAGGAGCTTCACGTAGCGCTCGACCGGTTTCCCGTCGAGGCCTTCCCGCTCCGCGATTTGCTTCGCCCGTTCGGCGAAGGGGCGGGCCAAGTCCCGCCGCG
>DATJGQ010000007.1:0-7629 GCA_035494815.1 Gemmataceae bacterium | reverse complement strand
CCGCGACGACGTCCGCGGAAATCCCCGTGGCGACGCGGCAGGTCACGCAGGTCCTGCACGAACGCCACCGCATCCGCGCCGGTCAGCCGGACGACTTCAACATTCGCGACATGGCCGAGATGACTAAGGCACTCTCCTCGACGACAACGTTGATGACCAACCTGCTGTTGTGCGTGGCGCTCATTTCGCTGGTCGTCGGCGGCGTCGGCATCATGAACATCATGCTCGTGTCGGTGACGGAGCGGACGCGGGAGATCGGCCTGCGGATGGCCGTCGGCGCCCGGGCGCGCGACATCCTGCGGCAATTCCTCGTCGAGGCGGTCGTGCTCTGCCTCTTGGGCGGCGCGCTCGGCATTCTCACCGGCTGGGGCGGGTCGTGGCTGGTGCGGACGCTCTTGAACTGGCCGACGGAGACGTCCTGGCCCGCGGTCGCCGCCTCCGTCATCGTGTCGGCGACCGTCGGCGTCGTTTTCGGCTACTATCCGGCCTGGAAAGCGTCGCGGCTCGATCCGATCGAGGCGCTGCGGTACGAATAGGTGAGTGGTGAGTTGTCGTCTTTACTCACCACTCACCACTCACCACTCACCACTCACCAAGGTTACGGCAGGATGACGCCGAACCGGTTCCGGAACTGGGTCAGGTCGGTCCCGTTAATGGCCCCGTTGCCGTCGAAGTCCAAGAACGGCTGGTAACTCGTGTCGCCCTGGTTGGTGCCGAACGCGTTACGGAAGGCCGTCAAATCCAGTCCGTTGACCGTCTTGTTGCCGTCGATGTCGCCGAAGAGGCGGAAGAGGGACGTCACGCTGTCGCCGCCGGTCAGCCCGCCCTGGATCTGGTTGCTGAGCACGGTCAGCGTGTAGTTGCCGTCGATCAGCGACGGAGTCGTCGCCGACCCTTCGGTCAGCGCCCCGGAGAAGGTCAGTTTGGCGATCGTCTGGGAGGCCGTCGAGCCGGTCAGGTCGACGGTCAGCGTCACGTCGCCGTTCGGCGTGCCGGGGCCGACGCGCGTCAACTTGAAGGCCGCGGTCGGGTTCCCGCCGACGAAGGTCACCACGCGGTCGAAATTCACGGTCACGCTGGTCACCAGGGACCGCTGCACCGTGTTGGCCTGCCCCGCATTGACCACGACCGAGGAGACGTTGGGCAGCGACGTGGCCTGCCCTTCGAAGGCGCCGATGTCCGCCGCCGGGCCGCTGACCCGGACGAAGCCGGTGCCCCGCTGATCGGTCGTCAGGTTCAGCGGGTTGGAGCCGGCGTTGATCGCCGGACTGCCGGTGCCGAGTGCGTGCGTGAGGGTCGGGCCGCCGTTGTTAGCGAGCGGGCCGAGCAGGAGGTTCGCCCCGAACGCCAGGTTGTTGCCGCTCGTCGCCGACGGCGTAAAGCCGGTCCCACTGCCGACGGCGCTGTTGTTCAGGTTCACGGTGCCGCCGCTGAGAATGTCCGGCGCGGTGGCGTTCGTGTTGCCCGAAACGATCGAACTCACGACCGTGATGCCCGTGCCCGAGCCGTAAGTCACCGCGACCCCGCCGCCGCCGACGGTGCCGCTGGTCGAGTTGCCGGTGATCGTGCTGTTCCGCACGAACAACTGGCCGGTGACCGTGTTGAGCGCGACACCCCCGCCGCCGCGGCCGGCCGTGTTGCCCGAGATCGTCGAGTTGTGGATCGAGAGCCCGTTGGGCCGGACGTTACCGAAGAAGTAGATGCCGCCGCCCTCACCGTTGGTGGAGACGTTTCCGCTGACTGTGCTGTTCTCCAGCAACAAGCTGCCGCTGTCGAAGAAATAGATCCCGCCGCCGGAGCCGCCGCCGGTCGACTGGCGCGCCCCGCTGGCCGTGTTGCCGGAGATCGTACTGTTGCGGATGACCAGGTTGGCGGACGGCGGGCCCACGGCGATTCCGCCGCCTTCCGTACCCGCGGTGTTGCCGGTGATGACGACGCCGTCGAGCGTCAAGCTCTCGTTGCCGAGGAAGATGCCGGCGCCGTCGTTATCCGTAACGTTCGGGGGCCCGGTCGGCGTGCTGCCGCCGGTGATGGTCATTCCGGTCATCGACACGGTGATGACCACCGGGCCGGTGGGGTTTATGTTAAAGACCCGGAACTGAGAACTCGCGCCCGGGTCGCGGCGCACGGTCAGCAAATTGGCCCCGGGGCCGGTGACCGTCACCGAGTCGGTGACACTCAGCTGCCCGCTGGTGAGCGAGATCGTTTGCTGCGTGTTGAAAAGCGGGCCAAAGATAATGGTATCCGCGGTGCCGGGGGTGCTGTTCGACTGGGTGATGGCGTCGCGGAGAGAACCGGCCCCGGTGTCGTTGACGTTCGTCACGGTGAAAGTCTGCGGCAGGGACACCGTAAAGATGCCGATCGCCGCGGCCGGCACGGTCACCGCGTTCGTGTTGGCGACCTGGTTGGGCTCGACGGACACCGTGTAAGTGCCGCTATCGGGGGAATCCCACGACCCACCCGGCGGCGTGATGCGATAGGTCGCCGTCCGCGGCGTGCCGTTGGTGTTGTTGTCCACACTGATAAACGTGGCCAACTGGTTAAAGGTGTTCGGCCCGGTGACGCGGATGTCGTTATTATCGAGCGTGCCGACGTTGATGGCCGTCGCGTCGGAGTAGGTGACGGTGAAGGTGTAGCTCGTCGCGCCGGGGGTCGTCACGTTGGCGAAGCTGCCGCTCGCCGACGGGGCGTTGACCGGCTTCTCGAACGCCCCGACGTCCGCCGCGGAGCCCTGGACCCGCGGGAAGCCGGTTCCCCGCTGGTCGCTCGGCAGGCCGCCGGGGTTGCTACCCGCGTCGATCGCCGCGCTGCCGGTGCCCAGCGCGATCGTCTGCGTGGCGCCGCCGTTGTTAGCCAGCGGCTGCAGGTTCAGCGTCGCGCCGAACAGGTTATTGCTGCTGGAACCGGTCAGCGTAAAGCCGGCGTTGACGCCGATGGCGTTGTTGTTCGCGGTGATCTGCGCGGCCGACAGGGCCGCGATGTCCGGCCGGCCGTTCGTCGCACTGGCCGTGTTGCCGGACACGATCGTGCTCTGCAACTGGACGATCGGCGTGCCACGGAGCATTCCCGGCGAGTCCGGGGGGTTGAGGGCGATGCCGCCGCCGCCATCTCCGGCGGCGGTCGATGTCGTGCCCGACGTGTTCCCCGTGATCGTGGAGTTCCGAATCACGGCGGTCCCGTCCAGGTTCCGCAGGAGGACGCCGCCGCCGGAGCCGGCCGCCGAGTTGCCGGAGATCGTGCTGTTGCGGATCACGAGGCCGCCTGCGCCGACGGTCCCGTAGAAGTAGATGCCGCCGCCGCCGTTGACGCTCACCGTCGACGCGTTGCCCGAGACGGTGCTGCTGTCCAGCAACAGGGAGCCGGAGTCGTAAAAATAGATGCCGCCGCCACGGCCGGACGCCGAGTTGCCGGAGATGGTCGTGTTAATAAGCGACAGCGCGCCGCCGCCGCCGACCGCGATGCCCCCGCCGCTGCTGTCGAAGCTCGTGCCGGCGTTGGTGTTACCACTGATCACCATATTGTTCAGCGTGACGTTCTCGTTACCCGTATACAGCCCCGCGCCGGCCCCGGACGTGAGACGGCCGCTGGCCACCGTCATGTTGGTCAGGGTGACGTTGAGCACGCGGGTGCCCAAAGTGTCCTGCGTATCGAAGACGCGACTGGTATTGTTGCCGCTCACCGTCAGCAGGGCCGCCCCGGGACCGGTGATCGTCAGGTCGTCGGTAATGAGCAGCTCGGTGCCTCCCAGGACGATCGTTTGCGGGTTCGCGAACGCCACCTGATCGAAGACGATCGTGTCCGCGCCGGCGGCGTTGTTCGCGCTAGTAATCGCCTGCCTCAGGGAGCCGGCGCCGGAGTCGGCGGTAGTCGTGACGGTAAATGTCGCGGGGACATCGCGGGCTTCCAGGGACTGCAGCAACAGTCGCGTGCGGAAGTATGATGCGGGGCGCGCGAGCGGCGCGCGGCGACGCCGGGCGGGCGTTCGCCTAAACAATCGACGCAGCAGACGAGACATCGACGATCTCCGACGGGGATTAAAAGGGGGCAGAGATGAACCACACTCGACCGGACGGCGACCCGATCCGCTCTGATGTAGAGACGGCGGGCCGCGGTAAGATACTTCCAATTTAGATGGTCTGGCGCAACGCTTCAACTGGAATAATCGGCCTGGGGGCCTCCGGCACGGGACTCGCGTCCGGACCGGGCGGCGGGGGCTCGTCGCCCGGCCAGTCACGCCGGCCGACGGTATCATAACCGCGTTCCCGCCGCCGCCGGCGCCGCCCGACTCCTTCACGGAGCTTCCCATGGCCGACGAACCGACCGCCGCCGACGCCGGCACCCCCGCCCCGCCGGCCGACGGCGCGAGCGAACTGCGAAGCGTCCACACGTCCACGCTGACCGAACTTCTCAACCAACTACACTGTTCCGTCCTCGTCTCCACCTACCAGGCGGGCAAACTCATCGCCGTCCGGTCCGAGGGCGGCCGGGCCAACACCCACTTCCGAAACTTCAAACAGCCGATGGGACTCGCATGGCAGGGCAGCCGCCTGGCGATCGGCACGTTGACGCAGGTCTGCGAGTTTCAGAACCAGCCCGACGTCGTCCGCCGCCTGCCGGAATCCGAACGTAGCGCCGACGGCTGCCTCGTCCCCCGCCGGGCGCATACGACGGGCAATATCGGCGTGCACGAACTGGCTTACGTCAACGACGAGATCTGGGTCGTCAACACGCGCTTCTCCTGCCTGTGCACGCTGGCGGCGGACAGCAGCTTCGTCCCGCGGTGGCGGCCGCCTTTTATCGGCGGCCTCTCGCCGGAGGACCGCTGCCACCTGAACGGGTTCGGCGTTCGCGACGGCCGCGTCCGCTACGCCACCGCCCTGGGCGAGACCGACACCGGTGCCGGCTGGCGGGCGAACAAGGCCCGTGGCGGCGTCCTCATGGACGTCCCCTCCGGCGAGTTCATCGCCCGCGGCCTGTCGATGCCGCACTCGCCCCGCTGGTATCAAAACCGACTCTGGGTCCTGGAGTCCGGCGCCGGCAGCCTGTCGATCGTCGACGAGGTCAGCGGCCGGCTGCAGCACGTCGCGCTCCTGCCGGGGTTCACCCGCGGGCTGGACTTCGTCGGCCCGTTCGCGTTCATCGGCCTCTCGCAAGTCCGCGAGACGGCCGTCTTCAGCGGCATCCCGATCACGGAACGGCTGCCGGTCGAACAGCGGATGTGCGGCATGTGGGTCGTGGACATCCGCAGCGGCCAGACGGTTGCGTTCTTGCGGTTCGAGGCCGGAGTGCAGGAGGTGTTCGCGGTGCAGGTGCTGCAGGGCATCCGTTTCCCGGACATCCTCCCGGAAGGCGTGCACGACGACGTACTCTCGGAGGCGTACGTCCTGCCGACCGAAGCCCTCGCCGACGTTCGCCCGGCTCCGGCGGACAAAAAGCAAGAATAACGGTCAAATAACGCTGGCGAGCCGGGAGCATGAGCGGCCGGGTCAAGATGGGCGATCTGCGGGCCGGACACCCGATTCACCCGGCTTGCCCGGGTTGCGGCCCGCCTGTTATAAGCGAGCCTCTTCGTTCCGAGGCCGCTCATGGACGACGCCGCGCCCACCATTCTTCGACTGGCCTCGCCCGACTGGGACGCCGAAGCTGCCGCCCGGCGGATCGCGCAGCTCGAAACCGCGCTGATGCGGCGGGGTGAGTTGCTCGAGCAGAAACAGGCACAGCTCGAAGCTCTGCAAAGCTCCGGGGCGTGGCGGGCGGTTCGGTGGTACTACAAGATCCGCGAGCGGCTGCTGCCCCTGCACAGTCGTCGGCGGCGCGTGGTCCGCACGGCGATGGGGCTCGCGGCGAGAAGCGCTCGCTCGGCCGTCCGGCGTCTCACCGGCCGTGACCTCGCACAGCCCGATGCCGGGGGCGAGGGCGACCGGGTCGCGCTCGACATGCTCCAGTACGCCCGCTGGATCAAGACGCACGAGCCGAGCACCGCGGACCTGGCCCGGCAGACTCGAACGAGGTTTCCCCGCCGGCCGACGATAAGCATCGTAGTCCCCGTCTACAACACGCCGACGAGGTTCCTCGACGAGATGATCCGGTCGGTGCAGTCGCAGACGTATTCGGGTTGGGAGCTCTGCATCGCCGACGGGCATAGCACGGCCGAGGGAATTCGGCCAATGCTCGAGCAATATGCGGCGTCGGACCCGCGCATCCGGGTGACGTTTCTGACCGAAAACCGCGGCATTGCCGGCAACACGAACGCTGCGCTCGAACTCGCGACCGGCGAATTCGTTGCCTTACTCGACCACGACGATACGCTCGCCCCGTTCGCGTTACATAAAGTTGTCCGGACGATCAATGAGCGGCCCGACGCCGACGTCATCTACTCCGACGAGGACAAGCTCGACGAGGTCGGCCGCCGCGTGGACCCGTGTTTCAAGCCGGACTGGTCGCCGGACACGCTCCGCGGGCACAATTACGTCTGCCACCTGTTCGTCCTCCGCCGCGAACTGATGACCCGGCTCGGCGGCGTCCGGCCCGGGTTCGACGGCGCCCAGGACTACGACCTCGTCCTTCGCGCGAGCGAACATGCCAAGGCGATCGTGCACATCCCGCAGGTGCTCTACCATTGGCGAATGCACCCGCAATCCACGGCCGCGAACACGGACAGCAAGCGATACATAATCGACGCCGGCCGGCGGGCGCTGGCGGAGCATCTCGACCGCATGCGGACGCCGGCGAGCGTGGTCGAAGGCGCGCTCCCGGGGACGTATCGCGTCATCTATCACCTGCCGAAACAGCCGCTCGTCTCGATCCTGATCCCCAACCGCGACTCGGTGCAGATGCTCGGCCGCTGCCTCGACTCGATCGCGTCGTCGAGTTACGCGAACTACGAAGTGATCGTCCTGGAGAATTTCAGCGAGCAACCCGAGACGCTCGCTTATTACCGCCAGATCGGGCGGCGGTCGAACGTGCGGATCGTCCCGTGGACGAAGCCGTTCAACTACGCGGCGATCAACAATTTCGGGGCCGCCCACGCGCGCGGCGAAGTGCTGCTTTTTCTCAATAACGACGTCGAAGCCATCAACCCCGACTGGCTGGAGACTCTGGTCAAGCACGCGCTGCGGCCGGAAGTCGGAGCGGTCGGTGCCAAGCTCTTGTACGCGGACGGCACGATCCAGCACGCCGGCATCGTCGTCGGCATGGGCGGGATCGCGGGGCACGTCCACCGCCAGTTTCCGCGCGACGCCGACGGTTATATGCAACGGCTGCGACTGACGCACAACTGCGCGGCCGTCACCGGCGCCTGCCTGATGACGCGGCGGGCCGTATTCGAACAGGTCGGCGGGTTCGACGAGGCGTTCGTCCTCGCGTTCAACGACGTCGACCTGTGTCTGCAAATTCAGTCTGCCGGCTATCGCGTGCTCTGGACGCCCGAGGCGGAACTGTATCACCTCGAGTCGAAGACGCGCGGCTACGAGGACACGACCGAAAAGCTGGCCCGGTTTAGTCGCGAGTATCGCCTGTTCGTCGCGAAGTGGGAGCGGCATCTCCGCGGCGGCGATCCGTACTACAACCCGAACTTCAGGCTCGACCGCGCCGACTACGCGCTGCGGGCCTGAGCCTTGACAGCCGCAA
>DATJGQ010000006.1:0-3862 GCA_035494815.1 Gemmataceae bacterium | reverse complement strand
GCCGGCCGCGGCGAGGGCCGCGATCTCGTCGAACCGGTCGATCGCCCGCAGCGTCGCCTCCGCGATCGACGGCGGGTCGTCTCTCTCGAACGTCGTGCCGCCGCCCCCGAACTCCCGCATCAACCGGTCCATTGAGGTATGCGCCGGCACCACGAGTGGGATCGAATTCGCGATCGCTTCCGCCGCCACCGCCGAGTACGAGATCGCGAACCGCCCCGGGTTGTAGGGGCAGACAATGAGGTCCGACGCGTCGAGCAGCTCGGCCCAGATCTTGTCGTCGGCCACACGCTCGTCGAGGATTAGCCGCGAATCCGCCGCCGCGAGCGCTCTCATCTCACGTTGTGTCTGTTCCATCACGCCCGGGGCGCCGTTGTGGGCGAGCAACTTGACGTCGCGCCCGACGGCGAGCACCCGCCGCGCCACTTCCGGCATGTGCTGGTAACCCTTCTCGCCGCGCTGATGGCCGAGCACGCTGACCGTGATCGGCCGCCGGCCGGCGCGGCTGCGCAAGTCGGTGACCGCCCGCCGCGGCAGGGGCAGCACCGTCACGGGCTTGCCGAGCAGCGCCTGGTAGGCGCCCGACGCGTTCGGCTCGAAGGTGGCCAGGTGGACGCGCGGCGCGGCCGCTTGCGGGATTTGGCCGCCCGCGTGACGGGTCAGCACGGCCCGGGGATCCTGCCGCGGGTCTCGGACGGTCAGTTGGACGTTGCCCGGCATCTGTTGCACATCCATGCCGGGGTCCACGCCGAACTCGAACGCGACGCGCGGCCGCACCACGGCGGGGAGGACAGCGAGCCACTGGGCCAGGCCGAATAACTGGGTCGCCTGTCCGGAATTCAAGTACAGCAGGTCGCCGGGCCCGACGTCCGGGATACGGCCGAGATCCTCCCGCGTCGCCTGTCCGCCGACGAGGTACGAATTCAGCCAGCCGCAGATCGGGTCGCGGTCGCCGATTTCGTAGGTGTACCAGCGAAAAAGTGGGACGGCGCCGAGTTCCGCCCGCAGCGCGGGCTCGACCTGCGCGAAGGCGAATACTCGCGTCTCGACCCCCCGCGCCCGAAGTTCCCGCGTAATGTACCGGCACGAGTTGGCGTGGTGCCCAAGGTTGTGCCAGAGGCCGGGGTCGACGTAAAAGAAGCGCATGCGGAAACTAGTTCTTCAGGATCGGTTCAAGACGATCGCGGTGGTCGCGGAGCCAGCGGTGAATGTCGTCCAGAATGACCGGCAGTCCGCGGCGCGGCCGCCAGCCGTACGCCGCCGCCACGGCCGAGCAGTCGCTCACGTAGTAGGGCACATCGGCCGGCCGCGTGTCCGGCGACCGACCGATCGGAAGTCTGTTCCCGGTGAGCCGCTGACACGCATCGGTCAGTTCGCGGAGAGACACGCTCGAGGTGACCCCGCCGCCGACGTTGTAAGTCGCCGCCGCCGGCCGGTCGATGTGGCGGTGTTGTTCGGCGAGGAGGCCGTAGAGGTCGTCCACGTGCAGCACGTCGCGGACTTGCAGGCCGTCGCCGCCGAAGCCGGTATAGTCGAGGTCGCCGCCGTAGAGGTGGCGGGCCATCCATAGGACGACGAATCCCTGATCGACCTTGCCCATCTGCCACGGCCCGGCGATCACGCCGCAGCGGTCGACGACCGCCCGCAGGCCGTACATCGCCCGGTACTCCTCAATGAGCAACTCCGACGCGAGCTTGGTCGCGCCATATAGCGAGCGCGGGCCGGTCAATGGGAACGTCTCCGTGATGCCGGCGGATGACCAGCCGGGGCCGGACGCGGCCGCCGGCAGGTCCAGGCGATCGCCGCGCCGTTCCAGCGGCAGGTCGCGCAGGCCGGCGATCGGATAGACGCGACTCGTCGAGAGAAAGATGAGGTCGCCGCCGTTCCGCCGCAGGTGCTCCAGGCAGTTGACCGTGCCCCCCAGGTTGGTGGCCATGACCGGGTGCGGGCTGCCGGAATAGCCGGCGTGTACGCTCGACTCGGCCGAGCATTCGATCAGCAGGTTGGCCCGGCCGGCCGCGTCGAGGTCTTCGGCGGAGCGGACGTCGCCGTGGTGGAACTCAACTCCGCCGGCGCGCAGCCGCTCGAGGGCCAGCTCGCTGCCGCGGCGTTTCAGGTTGTCGAAAGCGACGACCGTCCAGTCGGGGTGGTCACGCTTGAACGCCAGCGCGAGCGATGACCCGACGAACCCGGCCCCGCCGGTAATGAGGAGGCGAAAGCTCATAACGTTGTCTGCACGCGGCGCCTCGCCGCTGGTCTCAGACCGCTTCCATCGTCCGATGACAGCCGTAGTCTAGCGGACCCGTGTCGCGGATCATAGGAGAGCGCGATATCGGTCGGTGAGGGACTTCGACGCGACAAAGTCCTGGAACCGCATCGGCCGACGCAGTACTATCCTCGGGCAGCTCCGCACGGGACACGACGATGGCGGATTACTTTCGGTTTTCCTGCCCCAAGTGTGGCCAACGTCTCAAGGCCAGGATCGCAGCGGTCGGTCGCCGTGCCCACTGCAAACGGTGCGGCGCTCCGTTCGGCGTTCCCGAACCGGCCGACTCGAAGGACGATTCGCCGACGCCGCAAATCCCCGAAGCCTCGCTCGAGGCCGCGGAAACCGACCCCGCGCCGATGGTGCTGAAGGACGAGACTTTCCTCAACTATGATGCCGTGCGGCCCGGCCACCGTCCGGAGGGCTTCTCCCCGCCCCGGAAAGGCTGTGGTCGTGCGCTCGGACTTGCGGGCTTGACCGTCGCTGTCGGATGCACGGTGATCGGTACGGCGGCGTTTGGACTCGGCAACAACGGGTCTGGGACGAGCATTTGGCTGCCCGAAGCCACGGCTTCCCCGCCGAGCCGGTCGTCCGACGTTTCCCAACCCAGGTCGAAACCGGCGATGCCTGCGGCGCCGCGGGCAAGGAATGTCGGCAAGTCAAAGCCGTCACCGAGGGCCCCGACCGGCGACGGAAGATCCTAGGCCGCCTAGAGAGCGATCGGCCAGGACGAGGCCGTTGAGGTCGGCAGAACCGGCACGACGTACGTCGCGACAAAATGAAGTTTTTGCGTGACAAGAATTGTCCGGCAAAGGCCGAATGCTGCCGCCAAGTGCCGCTCGCTAGAACGCCATCACCTCTTGCGGGCAACACCCGGGCGAGACCGTTTCGCCGTCGCCCGTGCGACGGCGGCCTTTCGGGCGGCCTTGCGGGCTGATTTTTGCTGCGGTTTAGCTTTTTTTCGCGATAACCCGAGGGCCTTGCCGACCGGCTGCACGACGTATTCGTTGGCCGCATCCGCCGTCGTCTTCGCCGCCGTCGTGACCGCGTCGGTGACTGTCGCCGCCACTTTCCGGACCGTGCTCTTCTTCGCCATATGTGGCTCCCTCCGGTAAAACCCACGTTTGAGCGTCTGCGAATGACGTGCCACGGTCCGCGAGATTGCAGTATAGTGGTGTGAGATTCCGTCCAGTGCGAAGTGATCGCGCCGTCGTGTCGATCGACTTGCCGGTCGCGATGGTTATTGACGGCGGCGTGCCCGCCCGCCTCGAGAAAGAGCTCCTTAATGAGACCGGAAGACGCCGACAGGTCGGGTCCTGGCCCGCGAGCGACTCGAACCGTAGTGAGCAGCGATTCGCCGGAAACGGTGACCGTCCCTCAGAACACCTCTCTCGAGGCGCCGCCGCCGAGTTCCGTCGCGCAAGCCGAAGCTTGGATCGGCCGGACGATCGGAAAGTATCTGATTACCGACGTGCTCGGATGCGGCGGCATGGGCGTCGTGCTCAAGGCGTTCGACCCGGTCATCGAGCGAGACGTGGCGATCAAAGTCCTGGCGGAACACTTGCAATCCGACACGACCGCGCTGGGACGGTTTCTGTC
>DATJGQ010000005.1:0-4676 GCA_035494815.1 Gemmataceae bacterium | reverse complement strand
GCGGTCGTGGGTTCCAGATCTTGTCGTTGGAGCCTGACGTGGAATTCGCGGCGGTGCGGCCGGTCCGGCTAGCCGGCCATGCGAATCAGGTGCTCTGCCTGGCGTTTTCGCCGGACGGGACCAAAGCCCTTTCCGGGGGGGCCGATAACAAGGTGATTCTCTGGGATCTCGCGACCGGCAAGGCAGTGCGGACGATGGAGGGCCATGCCGGCTATGTCCGCTGCGTCGCGTTTACACCGGACGGCCGCCGGGCCCTGAGCGGCAGTTACGACCACACCGTCCGCCTCTGGGACCTCGCGACCGGCCGCAACCTCGATTCGTACGAACTGCACGACAAGCCCGTGCTGAGCCTGACGCTGTCGCCGGACGGAAAGCGGGCGCTTTCCGGCGGGGGCGACGGTATGATCATGAGTTGGTCGTTGAAGGAATGAGCGTCGCAAGGGGAAAGACCATGTCACGCCGCCTGTTCCTGGCCACTTTCGGGCTCGTCGTCGTGAGCCCGCTGCTTTGCGCCGCGGAACCGGCCTCAGAACTGACCCGCAAAATCAATGAGTCGATCGCCGCCCGACAGACCGCACTCGGTATACGCCCTTCCCCGCTCGCCGACGATTCCGAGTATCTCCGCCGCGTCTACCTCGACCTCGCCGGCCGCATTCCCGGGGCCGATGAGGTCGGCACGTTTCTCACCGAGAAATCTGCGGAGAAACGGACGCAAACGGTTGATCGATTGCTGAATGACGATCGATACGTCGAGCACTTCGCGAACGTCTGGCGGCATCTGCTCGTCCCGGAACTGATGGCAAACGTCAACATCCAGGCGCAAAACGGCAACGGGTTCGACGGCTGGCTCAAGAAGCAGATCGCCGACAACGTCCGCTACGACCAATTCGCCCGTGAACTGCTGACCGTCCCGTTCGCGGCCGAGCGCATCCGCGGCGGCAAGCCGGCCATGAACCGGCCCACGGAGTCTTCGCCGAATGACCCGTCGCCGAGCGCGTTCTACACCGCTAAGGAGGCCAAGCCGGAAAACCTGGCCGCGAGCACGGCCCGTATCCTCCTCGGCGTGCGGATCGAATGCGCCCAGTGTCACGACCACCCCCAAGGGCATTGGTCGCGGGAACAGTTCTGGTCGTACGCCGCGTTCTTCGCCGGACTGTCGCGGAATCCGGACAACGCCGGCGGCGGCATCCGCGAAATCTTCGACAAACGCGAGATGACGATCCCCGGTTCCAGCACCGTCGTCGAGGCGGAATTCCTGGGCGGCGGCATCCCGCAGTGGAAGTTCAACGTCGGCTCACGCGTGACGCTGGCCGAATGGGTAACCGCCCCGGACAACCCCTACTTCGCGAAGGCCGCCGTGAATCGATTGTGGGCCCACTTCTTCGGCGTCGGGCTCGTGGACCCCGAGGACGACCTGCGGAAAGACAACCCGCCCAGCCATCCGGAGTTACTGGACGAATTGGCCAAGGAGTTCGTCGCGCACGGCTTCGACGTGCAATACCTCGTCCGCGCGATCACGGCGACTGACGCCTATCAGCGAACGAGCGCCGTTTCCGAAGGGGCAGACTTGAACCCGCGTGCGTTCACGCGGATGAGCCTCAAGCGATTAACGCCCGAGCAACTGTTCGACAGCCTGGCGGCGGCGACCGGTTACCGCGAACCGACGACGACGCCCGACCCGCGGGTGCCGGTGCCCGTCCGCGGCGGGGCCCGCGGCGAGTTCCTCAACCTCTTCTCCAGCGGCGTTTCGTCGCGGACGGAGGTGCAGCTTTCCATCCCGCAGGCGCTGCTCCTGATGAACGGCCGGTTCGTCAGCGACGCACTCCAGACGAACAACGCCACGCTCGTCGATCTGGCCTTAAAGTGGACGAAGTTGGACACGAAGACCGGCTCCAACGCGATCTACCTCGCGACCGTCGTCGGCGACCCGAAGTTCGACACCGCGGGCCGACTTGAATCGCTCTTCCTCGCCACGCTCTCGCGGAAGCCAACTCCGGCCGAGACGGAGAAGCTCGTGCGATATGTGGAGGGGGCCAATGATTCGAAGCGAGCGCTCGCTGGTGTCTTCTGGATGCTGCTCAACAGCGCCGAGTTCATCGTCAATCACTGAGAAAAAAGAATCTCGCGCAAAGACGCAAAGGCGCCAAGAAGACATCTTCTTGGCGCCATTGCGTCTTTGCGCGAGATCTTATCCGAGCACTTCCCGGACCGGGTTCGCGTTCTGATCCACGATCCGGATCGGCCGGCCGACGTTCGACGGGTTCGTCTTCATATAGTCGATTCCGAGCGCGAGACAGAGGGTGCCGAGGAGGTCCTGCACGGTCGCCGGCCGCTCCTCGACGGCCATGCCGTCTTTGCTCGTGCGGCCGATCGCCTGCCCGCCGTTAATCCCGCCGCCGGCGAGGACGGTGCTCCACGCCGTGGCGAAGTGGTCCCGGCCCTTCTGCTCGTTAATCTTTGGCGTTCGGCCGAACTCGCCCATCCAGATGATCGTCGTCGTCGCGAGCAGGCCGCGGTCCTTTAAGTCCTGCATCAGCGTCGCCCAGCCGCTGTCGAGTTGTTCGCAGAGAGTCCGTGTGCGGCCGAAGTTGTCCTGGTGCGTGTCCCAGTTATCGAGCGCGACTTCGATGAACGGCACGCCGCGCTCGACCAATCGCCTCGCGAGCAGACAGCCCTGGCCGAACGGCGTACGGCCGTACGAGTCGCGCAGCGCGGCCGGCTCGTCGTTGAGGTTGAGAGCCGAGGCCGCGGTCGTCCGCATCAGCTTGGTGGCGCGGTCATACGCGACGAGATGTCCGGCGGAGGCCGCCCCCGGCCGCGTCGCCTGGAAGGACTTGTCGAACTCCTTGAGCAGGTCCAACCGCGATTCGAATTCGGCATCGGACACGCCGCCGGGCCGGTTCAGGTTCGCGACCCGCATCTCGCCGTTGCCCTGGCCGATCACGTCGAGCGGGGCGTACATCGGGCCGAGAAAGCCGGAGCCGTAGCCGGTCTCCGGCGTCCGCATGCCGTTGACGCTGACGAACTGTGGCAGGTCGGCCTGCACGTCGCCCAACTCCTTGGCGACATTCGCGCCGATGCTCGGGAACTGAATGCCGGCCTGTGGGACGTTGCCGGTCCGCATGATGTAGCTGGCCCGGACGTGCTCGCCTTCCTTGGTGCTCATGCCGCGGAGGATCGCGAGGTTCTTCATCCAGCCGGCCATCTTCGGCAGGTGCTCGCCGATCTTGATGCCGGCGACGGCCGTATCGATCTCCTTGTACGGGCCGCCGTTAGCGTGGCCGGGTTTGAGGTCCCAGAGGTCGATGGTAGCGGGGCCGCCGTTCATCCAGAGGAGGATGCACGAGCGGCGCCGCTGCGGGTTAGCGGCGGCGTCGGCCGCGAACGCCGGCAGCCAGCCGGACATCGACCCGCCGAGCACGCCGGCGGCGGAGAGTTTCAGCCAGTCACGACGCGAGAAAGTGGCAGGGGTCATCGGCCCGTCTCCGCGGATAGAGCAGGCGAACCGGGAATCGGCTGTCGCGCGACCGACTGTGCACTGTACCATTCGGGCGTGCGGAACGCCAGAACGGGGCTTCATCGACCGCCATCCGAGAAGACGAACGGCGGGGCGTGGAATCACCGGCGGGTCGGCCTCGTGTTGTCGGAAACCGGTCGGCGCGGTCCAATCAAGGTATGAGCGCGGAGCTGATCAGCAGTACCCTCGGCCTGGCGGCCGACCGCTGGCCGCCGGACCATTACGAACTGCTCGGCCTGCCGCGCGGGACGACGGACGCGGCGCGGGTCGAGGCGCATGTCCTCGATCGAATGGAGCGCTTGCGGAAGTTGCAGCTCACCCACCCGGACGCGGTCACGGACGCGATGAACCGGTTGGCACAGGCGCTGGTGTGTTTGACGGATCGGACGCTAAAGGGTCAATACGATGCGAGCCTTGGGATTGCGCCCGCGGACGAGGCGGTTGTGTCTTCTGTAGCTGGCCTCAGTGAGGCCGGTCCGCGTGTCCAAGGGACACGCGGACCGGGGTCCGTGACCCCAGCTACAGAAGACCGAGCGCCTCCACAGCCGCCGTCCCGCCGCGAGTTGTACCGCCGGCGCGTCGCGCTGCGACGATTGCGAATGACATGGGATGCCGTTGGCCATTGTCTCGCCGACGCCGATCGGCCGTTCGCGTCGCGGGGGGAACTCGTGGAGCTGATTCAGAGCCTGGGCGTGCTCGGTCTGTTGACCGCCAACGATGCCACGCCCTTCAACGCAGAGCCCGGTCGGCCGGGAGCGATGGTCCTCGACCTGACTCGCCAACCGATCCTCGCGACGCGGTTGCACGACCTGTCCCCAACTTACCGGCGGGCCCTGGCCGGCGATTGGGCCGCGGCCGACGCGCGGCTGCGGGCCACCGAACGCGACCTGAGGAGTGAACTCGCACCGCCCGCCTTCCGCTTCTGGCGCCGGCAGCTTCGGCGAATTGGCCGCTGGGCGTTCGTCGAACACCTCGATCTGACGCTCGTTTTGACAGGATTGGCGGCACTCGGCGTGGCCCTCATTCGGGCAAAATGAACGGCGGGCGTCAGCCCGTGGCTGTGCGTGCACCCCCGGGCTGACGCCCGCGGTTCTCGAAGAGCTGCGGTCGCCAGATCTACTGTTCGCACGCCCGTTGCCGCTCGCGGACGTTCTTATTG
>DATJGQ010000004.1:0-3563 GCA_035494815.1 Gemmataceae bacterium | reverse complement strand
GCCCCGAGGACTTCCCGCCGCTCGAGCGCTGGGAAGTCCTCGGCGCGCTTACGCGACCCCGCTCGCCTTACACGATCACGGGTCGTCCATCATAAAGTAGTCGCGCGGGCTCCGCAGGTATGGGTGCGTCGGGAAGCCGAGCGGGTATTGCGGCTTGCCAAACCGCGGGGCGTTCGACGGATACGGCCGGCAGAGCCAACCTTTTAGCGCCGCGCAGAACCCGCCGTTGCAGCCGTTGGCGCCGCAACCGTGACCGCCGCAGCCGCTCTTCAGCCCGATCTTGTGCAGCAGGCTGTGCTTGCCGCAGTCGCCCGACGCGCAACCGCCGCCCGCGATGCCGCCCGACACGGCGCCGCCGTCGGCGACGGGACCGGCCGGCGCGGCGTATCCGGCCGGCACGGCGTACGATGTCGGCATGCCGTAGCCGGGGTATTGCGCGGGGTACTGTGCCGACGCCGCGGACCAAGGGATGGTGCTGACCAGGATCGCGGCCAGCAGGGTGAAGATCGCCTTCATCGCGAATCCTTTCGTCTGTCTCACGGTCCCTGTCGGAACGACGGCACTCATCCGGCGGCCGCCGCGTCCTTCATCGGCCGGCGGCAGGGCGTCGTCGGGGCCGATTCCGCGGTTTCGTGCGGGCCGGTGAAGCGACCCGGCCCGGTTGTACGGACTTTGCCGGTCGGGCCGACGCGTCAGCGCGGCAGGCTCATCATGAAGACGACGAACAGGACGACGCAAAAGACCATCAGCGCGAACAGGACGATCGCGACAGTAAGCAGCCAGCCGACGACGGGGTTTTCGCCGGTGACGTACTCGGCCAGCACTTCGGTCAAAGTCTCGTCGAACGGCTGTTGCAGTGCCTCGCCGCCTGGCAGCCAGCGGAGGGCGACCGTCCGCAGAGTCGGCGCGATTGCTACTTCCAGCACCGCCCGACTTTTGCCTTCGATGACGTAGGCGTTACTTTGCCGAGCCCAACTCCAACCACCCCGTCCTAAGGCGGCCTCGATCGCCGCGTGAGCCGATTCGCCGTCGATGTGGTAGAGGACCGTAACCGTCCGTCGGCGCCGCAAGATCCACGCCGAGCCGGCAACGACGAGCACAAAGTACGACGCCCATAGCAAGGTCCACGGCCAGTGGGTGACATGAAAATGATCGCGGATCGTGGCGAACGAACCCCTCAAGAGGATGTGCTTGGTTTGCTCGCGCAATCCGGCGAGCACGACCGGCCCGCCGATCATCCAGAACCCCGCGGTCGCCAAAAGCACCATCGCGAAGTCCCACGCGCCCGACACCAAAGTCGGCCGCGGACGGTTGTTTAGCCCCGCCAGGAACAGGCAGTACAGCATCAGCGGGAAGAGGCAGACGAAGGTGCCGATGAGCAACAGCGGGATGAGCAAGGCGACGGCCCCGGGGGTTCGACGTGGTTGGGAAGTCCTGAGTATCTTAAGGCTTTTCTGCACTGGGATAAGCCGACGTTGACCGCGCCGGGTGAGGTGACTACGATCGCCTGCCCGATTGTGCGTCAGTCAATGCCGGTCACGGCAAGGAGCCAGGGATGGCAACATACCTCAGAAAGTGCTGGCTGTTGATCGGATTGGGCCTGGGCGTCGTGGCATTGGGCTGTGGCCGCGGTTCCAAGTCGGGCGAGGCGCCGACCGCGTCCATCCCGCCGCAGGCGAGCGCCGCCGCCAATCCGGCTGACGCTTCCTTCGCGGACTCCGTTTACACCGAGACGGATAATGCCGACCAGCTGCCGCCGCCGGATCGCACGCTCAACGGCCTGTCCACCGGCAAGCTCCGCGCCGACGTGCAACGGCTCTGGGACGAAATCAAGTTCGTCTCCTCGACCGGCAACAAGATCACCTTCGCGGCCAGGTTCGAGACAGATGACGGGCCCATGACGCTGGCCCTGCTGCCCGACATCGCGCCGATTCACGTTCGCAATTTCGTGGCTCTGGCCCGGGCCGGTTACTACGACGGGCTCCTGTTCGAGCACGTCATCCAGCAGGAGGGCGACGGCATGCCCGACGCGAAGCTGGAGATGATTGAGGGCGGCTGCCCGGCCGGGACTGGCGAGGCGGGCATCGGGCACCTCGGCTACTGGTTGCCGGCGGAGTTTAGCGAGACGATCAAGCACGAGGAAGGGACGGTCGGCGCTTGTCGCGGCGACGACCCGGACACGGCCGGCTGCCGGTTCTATATTACCCTCAGCAAGGCCCCGGTCATGGACGGCAACTTCACGATCTTCGGCCGGGTCACCGACGGCCTGGACGTGATGCGTAGAATAGCAAAGCGGCCCCGGCCGGAGGGCGGAATTCGTCCCAACGAGCCGGCCGTCATTCGCAAAGTGACGATCCATTCGCGGGAAGTCGACAAATGACGCATGCCCGCGGCCGTCGGGGAGGGGTTCCACGCAAAGGGTAGTTGTGAACCTGGTCAGGCCGGAAGGTGCAGCCATAAGCGACGAACCCTTGTGCAGTGGGAGTGCCTCTTCTCGATAAGCCGCGGGCACCTTTTTTCGCACCACGATCGACAGCACTGAGAGGACTTGCGACGGCCCATGGCGAAACGGAAGGCCCCCGCCGCTGCAAATCCGGTCGCCCCCAAGTCCGCCACGCCCGCGGAATACACCGTCGTCGCCCGCCGCTACCGGCCGCAGCAGTTCGCCGACCTCGTCGGGCAGGAGCCGGTCGCCCAGGCCCTCGAAAATGCCCTGAAATCGGGCCGCATCGCCCACGCCTATCTCTTCACCGGCACGCGCGGCGTGGGCAAAACGACGACCGCCCGGATTCTCGCCAAGGCGCTCAACTGCGTGAACGGGCCGACGCCGACGCCGTGCGACAAGTGCGAAAGCTGTGTCGCCATCGCCGCCGGGCAGGACGTGGACGTGCTCGAGATCGATGGCGCCAGCAACCGCGGCATCGATAACATCCGCGAGCTGCGACAGAACGTGCAGTTCCGGCCCAGCCGGTCCCGGTACAAGATCTACATCATCGACGAAGTCCACCAGATCACGCGGGACGCGTTCAACGCGCTGCTCAAAACGCTCGAAGAGCCGCCGCCGCATGTCAAATTCGTCTTCGCCACGACCGACGTACAGAAGGTGCCGATCACGATCCTGTCGCGATGCCAGCGGTTCGACTTCACCGGCATTTCGAGCCCGCAGATCATCGAGCGACTCAAGGACGTCGTGCAAGCGGAAGGCGTGAAAGCCGACGACGACGCCCTGGAGTTGCTCGCCCGTCGCGCCGGCGGTTCGATGCGGGACGCGCAGTCGCTGCTCGATCAGTTGCTCGCGTTCGGCGGCGACCGGCTCACGATCGAGAAAGTGCACAGGCTGTTGGGCACGGCGGACGAGGATCAGGTCGCCGCGCTCGCCGCCGCCGTGCTGAGCAAAGACGCCCCGTTAGCACTCAAGCTACTCTCCGAGGGCGTCGACCGCGGCCTACAGATTGGCGAACTGCTGGATCAGCTCATCGACTACTGGCGCGACCTGATGCTGCTGGCGGGCGGCGGCCCAAACGTCACGGGACTCAACGCATCGTCACGCCACCGCGACGCGC
>DATJGQ010000003.1:0-2286 GCA_035494815.1 Gemmataceae bacterium | reverse complement strand
GTCGCAATCCGGTTGATGAACATGTCGCGGAACTTGTCCACGTTGTTGTCGTCCGCCACCGGGATCGGCCCGCGGGTCTTGGGGTACTCCGTCGAAAAGGCCGTCTTGAACACCGGCCCCTCGTGCGGCTTGCGTAGATCATGCACCGCCATGTCGATCTTGCACCGGCCCCGGAACAGCGAGCGATGGCTGTCCGGCTCGTATAGCGCGAGCGACACGACTTCGAGGTCGATGACGTAATCGACGTCGAACAGCCGGCCGATCTCTGTCGCGCTCATCTGCTTCCAACTGGAGACGTTGTCGTTCTTGAACTTCTCGACCTTATGGATCGGGACGATGTAGATCTTTTCTTTGTTCCCCTTGCACCTCTCCTCGAGTTGGCGAACGAACGTCGTCCCCAGCTGGCGGTCGATGCCCGTCGCGTCGGTTCGGACGTCCGGGGCGCAATAGGCCAAGACAAGGACGCGCGTCTCCTTATCCTGGTTGGCGAGCCGGAACTCGGGCTCGAACTTCGGATCGACGCCGACCATCAGAAAGTAAACGCTGGTGAGCGGGTTGCAGCCGATGCCGAACACGGCGAGCAAAAGTCCGCCGGCGAGCCAGCGCCGCCGCCACGTCACGTCCATGAGACGTCCCCCATCCTAAGTAAGCGGTCACTCACTGCCGAAGCCACGCCAGCCCGACAATCAACCCCCATCGCACCAGTGCGAGTCCCACCACTACGATCACGATCCGCAGAATCCACGGCTCGACCGACCGCACCCAAAGCCACCGGGCGCGAATCGCGCTGACGATCGTCCACGGGATCGTCGCCAGCAGCGTCACAGCGAGCAACGTCCCGGCGGCGTTCGCCCGCAGCGAGTTCACGACGTCGCCGTGCATCAGCAGGGCGAAACTCGTCGTCATCCCGCACGACGGGCACGGGTACCCCGTCAGCCGGATGAAGTTGCACTCCGGCAGTCCCAGCTGCTGATGCGTCCCCATTGTCCGCGGCCGGCCGTCAGGTCCGTAGGGATTGATCCACACGGCGACCGCGAACAGGAGCACCAGCCCGGTCGCGACGGCGACCAGCCCGAGCCGGACCCGTCGCGTCAATGCGACGGCCGTCACGACCGGTGTATTCTCGTACCAATCCGTTGCTGCCGACTTTGGAGCGGGGAGGACCATAGCGAAGGAGGATGCCCGTGCAAGACCAGTTTCGCCGCCGCCTAGTCCGGCCATTCGCCGTGAAACACCTCGACGGCCGGGCCGGTCATATACACGTGGCCATCCGATTCGGACCAGTGCAACCGCAGGTCGCCGCCGGGCAGGTGGGCGAGAAGTTCGCGGTCTGTACGACCTGTGAGGACGCCGGCGACGCAAACCGAACAGGCCCCCGTTCCACACGCTAGTGTCATGCCGCTGCCGCGCTCCCACGTGCGCATGGTGACTTCGCCGCGCGATTGGACCTGGGCGAAGTGGATGTTCGCCCGCCTCGGAAAGACGGGCGCGTGTTCGAGTATCGGCCCGACCTTGTCGAGCGGCACTTTCGAGACGTCCCGACAAAATAGAACTCCGTGGGGATTGCCCATGGAAACGCACGTGACGGCCGGCTGGGCTCCCGCGGGCGCGAGTAAGTCCAACAGTTCGCGGCCCGCCTCCCAGTAAGGCAGCTTCGCATCCGCGACCGGGTTTCCCGGCAGGGTCGTCGGGATGTCGGACGCTTGCAGGATCGGCGTGCCCATGTCGACGCGGACCTGAGACACGCGGTCATTTTGGATCGTAAGATCGAGCGTCAGTACGCCGCGGCCCGTTTCGATGGTCAGGCGCGGTTTGCGGGCGATGCCGTGATCGTGAACGAATTTGGCCACGCAGCGGATGCCGTTGCCGCACATCTCCCCTTCACTGCCGTCGACGTTGAACATGCGCATCCGGGCGTCGGCGACGTTCGACGGGCAGATGAGGATCAGGCCGTCGGAGCCGATGCCGGTGTGCCGATCGCTGACGGCGCGAGCGAGGGCGCAGGGGTCGCCGGGCGGCGGTTGGCGGGTGCAATCGACGTAGACGTAGTCGTTGCCGATGCCGTGCATCTTGGTGAACTGCATGTCGTTGCTCGTAAGAAAGAAGATCAATCCCGCGACACTTCTCTCCGCAATCGCCTAGTCCTTAATCGCCGGGTGCTTCCGTTTCAGATTTTTCTTTGTTGGGCGGGGGCGGACGGTACGCTTTGCTGCCCCGGCTAAGCCGAACCGTCCGGTCGGGACCGCTCGTACAGCTTTCGCCGACGTTGCGCGAAAGAACTTTTCA
>DATJGQ010000002.1:0-5964 GCA_035494815.1 Gemmataceae bacterium | reverse complement strand
ATCCCCGGGCGGATCGAGCGAGAACCTTGTGCCCCTCGAAATGGAGCGCGGTCCATGGCCGGCGCGGTGAAACCCCGATTTGTACCTCCGCCGTTCCAGGATGCGGCCGAACAGGGCCGACTGATCTTGCGCGACGGCAGCACGGCGACCATCCGCCTCGCCCAGCCGCAAGACGCGGAGGCCTTGCGCGTCTTCTTCGACGGACTCTCGCCCGAGTCGCGGCGGCGCCGATTCTTTTCCGTCGCCCCGCCCGTCCCGGAGCTGATCACGTCTCTCGCAGATTCCTCCGATCCCCGTTCCGCGCTGACTCTTCTTGTCATCCGCACCGCGGAGGGCGGGCCGCGCATCGTGGCGACCGGCTCATACTTCGCGAAGGACGAACGGACGGCCGAAGTCGCATTCGCCGTAGACGAGTCGTTCCACGGCAAAGGCCTCGGCACGCTCCTTCTGGAACGGCTTGCGGTGCTGGCGGTGCGGAACGGCTTTACCCGGTTCTGGGCCATTACCCACGCCGATAATCGGGCCATGCGCGACGTCTTTCGCGAGTCCGGATTCGCGGTCGCGGAGGAACTTCGGGGGAGTGAGATCGAGGTGGACCTGTCGGTCGTGCCGAACGAGGCGGCCGTCGCCCGACTCGAGACGCGCGACCGGATCGCCACCGCGGCTTCCTTGCGACCCTTCTTTCGCCCGCGGTCGGTGGCCGTCGTCGGCGCGTCGCGCGACCCGGCGAGCATCGGATATCGCATCCTCGAGGCACTCGTCGGCAGCCGCTTCCAAGGGCCGGTCTACCCCGTCAACCCGAAAGCGATGGTCGTCTCCTGCATCCGCGCGTACCCGTCCGTCCGCGATCTGCCGGAACCGGTCGACCTCGCCGTCGTCGCGGTTCCTCGAGACGCGGTGCTCGGCGTGGTCGACGAGTGCGCCGCGCGCGGGGTGCGCGCCCTGGTCGTCATCACCGCCGGTTTTGCCGAGGTGAATGCCGAGGGCCGCGAACTGCAAAAGCGGTTAGTCGAGAAAGTCCGCGGATACGGCATGCGACTGATCGGCCCGAATTGCCTGGGGCTGCTCAACACGGATCCGGCCGTGAGGCTGAACGCCTCCTTCTCACCGTTATTTCCGCCGCCGGGCCGGGTCGCGATGTCCAGCCAGAGCGGCGCACTCGGTCTCGCGGTCCTGGCGGCCGCCCGGCGAATGGGACTCGGACTGTCCACATTCGTCAGCGTCGGCAACAAGGCGGATGTCTCCGGCAACGACCTGTTGCAGTACTGGGAGGACGATCCGGGGACTGACGTGATCCTGCTATATCTCGAGTCGTTCGGCAACCCGCGGCGGTTCGCGCGGATAGCGCAGCGCGTCAGTCGGCGAAAGCCGGTCGTCGCGATCAAGAGCGGCCGCACGCAAGCCGGCGGACGGGCGGCCGGCTCGCACACGGCCGCGCTCGCCGCGAAAGAGGTCGCCGTCGACGCCCTCTTCCGCCTGACCGGCGTCATTCGGGCCGACACGCTTGAAGAGATGTTCGACCTCGCAGCGGCCCTCGGCAGCCAACCTCTGCCGCACGGCCGGCGTGTCGGCATCGTCACGAATGCGGGCGGACCCGCGATCCTCTGTGCCGACGCCTGCGAGGCCGCCGGCCTGGTCCTGCCGGAGTTTTCAGCCCAAACCCAGGCGCGACTTCGGTCGGTCCTGCCCGCGGCCGCGAGTGTCGCCAACCCCGTCGACATGATCGCGTCGGCCGGGCCCGGACATTACGCGCCCGTGGTCGAGACGGTCCTCTGCGCCGAGGAAGTCGACGCACTGATCGTGATCTACATCCCAGTCGGTCTGTGCCAGACGGACGCGCTGGTCGCGGCGATTCGTTCGGGCGTTGAAAAGGCGCGCGCCAGCGCGGCCGGCAAGCCGGTGCTCGCTTGCCTGATGACCGAGTCAGGAGAATGGTCCCATTTCGACGGGGGCGAACAGTTGCCGACCTACGCGTTCCCCGAAGCGGCGGCCCGCGTGTTGGGCAAGATGGCCGGTTACGCCGATTGGCGGTCGCGGCCGGAAGGCATGATCCCGGACTACGAAGACCTGGACCTGCCGACCGCCCGCGCGGTCTGTCAGAGAGCGCTCGCCGAGCGCGGTAACGGTTGGCTTTCGGCCGAAGAGAGCCGTGCGGTCCTGGAGGCGGTTAAATTGCCTGTGCCCCCCGGGGGGGTCGCGCGGTCGGCGGACGAGGCGGTCGCGCTTGCGGAACGCGTCGGCTTCCCGGCGGCGGTCAAGCTCGCCTCCCGCCAACTCGTGCACAAAACGGAAGTCGGCGGCGTCTGTCTTAATCTGGCAAATGCGGACGCCGTGCGTCAGGCCTTCACGGCGATTCGTGACCGCGTGGCGCAGACCCATCAGCCCGACGCGATGGACGGCGTCGTGGTCCAGCCGATGATCCCCCGCGGTGTCGAGGTGATGATCGGGGTGACGCAGGACCCGCTATTCGGCCCACTGATCGCCTTCGGGCTCGGCGGCGTCTATGTCGAGATCCTGGCCGACGTGTGCTTTCGCGTCACCCCGCTCACCGACCGCGACGCCGCGGAGATGGTGCAGTCGATCCGCGGCCACCGGCTACTCGCGGGCTATCGCGGCCAGCCGCCCGCGGACGTCGACGCGATCCAGGACGTGCTGCTGCGGATCTCGCGCCTGGTCGAGGAGATCTCGGAAATCAGCGAGATTGACCTGAATCCGGTCTTCGCACTTCCGCCAGGGCAGGGCTGTTGGATCGCCGACATGCGGATCGAGGTGCGCGCGCCGTCATAACACGTTGACACCGGACCTCATGCGGCCGCCGATCGGCCCCACGTTTTTGGTGAGCGCCCTGTAACATTTTCGACGCTCGCGCATTGATCTCAATGGAAAACCCGCCGGACACGCCGTGGGCGGAGGCAGTCATGAACGACGACCATTTGGTCGTGAGCGCCCGTTCCGACCGGGCCGCATTCGCGGCCCTGTACGACCGCTATTACCCGCGGGTCCTACGGTACAGCCTGCGCCGCCTGTTCGTACGGGAGGTCGCCGAGGACGTCGTCTCCGAGACCTTTCTGCACGTCGCCGAGCACCTGCCGGCGTTCGAAGGGAAGACCGAGGCCGACTTCCGCCGCTGGGTGTTCCGGATCGCCAGCAACGCCGTCAACGCCTACGTCCGGCAGACGCGCCGTCGGCAGGAACTGTTCGAGGCCGCGTCTCGCGGGGGGCGATTTACGGCCGAGCACGGCCTGCCGGCCGTCGAACACCTCGACTGGCCGACGGTCTACCGGGCGGTCCTGGAACTCGACCCGCGCGACCAAACGATCCTGACGCTCCGCTATTTCGCCGACCTGTCGCACGACGAGATCGGCGGCGTGATCGGGGCAAAGACCGGGGCGGTCCGCACGGCCTTAAGTCGTATCCTCGCTCGCCTGCGCGACCGCTTCGGCGCGGACGCCGGCACATTGACGGAATCTCAGCCATGAACCTGAACCACGACCACGACCCGGAAGCCGATTTCGAGCGGCGGCTGCGAGCCGTGCCGGTCGACGACGCCCCGCGGCTGGAACACCGCGACGACCTGCGCGAGCGGGCCCTGGCCGCGTTCGACCGCGCCGTGCGGTCGCGCCGGCAACAACCTCAACGGATCCGAATCCTCATTTGGGGGAAAGCCGTCATGAAACATCCCATGTCCCGTTACGCCGCGGCGGCGTGTGTCGTCGCCGCCCTGGCCTGGCTTCTGTTGCCGGGCGCCGGTCGGGCGCTCGCCTTCGAGAAGGTCGTCGAGGCGGTGGTCACGGCCAAGAGCGCACGCTTCCACATGGACGTTAACGTCGAAGGGCAGGCCAAGCAGTCGGCCGAGGCGATGTTCCTCGCACCCGCCAAGTACCGGATGGAGATCGGCAAGGTCGTCAGCCTCACCGACTTCGGGGCGGCGAAGATGCTCACGCTCGTGCCGGACCAGAAGCAGGCCGTCGTCTTCAACCTGAAGCACGCACCGCAGGGCCAGGCCGCACTCGACCAGATCAACCACTTCGAGCGGCTCCGTCAGTTGCTCCAGGACCAGAAACTGCCGGCCTACGAGCGGCTCGGCGAGAAGACGATTGACGGCCGCAAGGCTCAGGGATTCCGCTTGGTCTCGCCAATCGGCACCTCGACGCTGTGGGGCGACGCCCGGACCGGCGACCCCGTCCGCATCGAGACCGTCTACACCGGCGTCCCGCGGACAGAAGTCGTCATGACCAGGTTCGAGATGAACGTCGAACTCAAGCCCGACCTGTTCGCACTCGACGTGCCGAAGGACTACAAGGTGAAGTCGTTCGACATCGAGGCGTCGAAGCCGGAGGAGAAGGACTTTGTGCAGTCGCTGCGCACGTGTGCGGAACTCTCGGGCGGCGCCTTTCCCGATGCCCTCGACACGCAGAGTGTTATGAAGCTCATGATCGCGGCTGCGTTGGGCAAGGCGAAGGACCGTCCCAAGGATGAGGACATTGACCGGTTGATGAAGCAGTCGATCACGATCGGCCGCGGGCTCCAGTTCGCCCTGACGCTGCCGGCCGCCGCCGATGCGCACTACGCGGGCAAGGGAGTCAAAAAGGACACGCCGAACCGGCCGATCTTCTGGTACCGGCCGGAGGGGTCGCAGCGCTACCGCGTGGTGGACGCGACCCTGAACGCGAGCGACGACGGCGCGGCGCCAAAGGTCGAGGGCGCCATGCCGCTGTACAAGAAGTAAGCCGGCGGCGGTTCAAGGTATCGCCCACTGGCTGATCCAATTCGGAGGAGGTGCCCGATGAGTACGACTCAGATGATCCATGGTGACGAGCGGACGATCGACGTCGAGACCGCTAGCTATCGCTGGGCATACCTGGTGCTTTCGTTTGGGCTGCTGATAATGGTCGCCTACCGTAGCTTCGTGCATCACGAGAGCTCCTGGGACATGCTCGGGCTGGTCGTGTTGGGCGGACTCGTCAGCACCGCGTATCAGGCGTTTCACGGAGCGCTCTCCCGCCAATGGGCCATAGCCTGTCTGCTGACGGTTCTGGCCTCGGCAGTGGTTGGAGCGCTGATCGCCCGGACGCGGTGACGAAGCGACCCCGTCAGGCCAACTACCAGACAAAGAATCCCCGCGACAAGCGGAGCTTGCCGCGGGGACGAGGTTGTCGGACTCGGCGATTTGCGCGAGCCGACGTATGAACTCACGCACCACCACCGCCGCCACCACCTCCACCGCCGCCACCGGTCCCGCCCCCACCCGCGCCGCCGCCACCCGTCCCGCCGCCGCCGGTCGTCGATGAAGTCTTCACGGTGACGTTCACCTGACCTTTGAGGCTACCGTTAAACATGTCCTGCACGCCGATCGTCTGGGTGCCGGTCGAGCTGAGCGTGAGGGAGAACGTGTGCACTCCAGCGTCCGCTGCGGTGAACGTATAGTCGGCCGGGATGCCCGTGGGACCCGTGAGGTGCACTTTGCCGGTGTAGCCGGTAGTCACGTTGCCGTAGGCGTCCACCGTACTGACGGTCATGCTAAACGCCACACCGACCGTCGCGTTCGACGGAGCCTTGAAGGCGAATCCCGTCATAACCCCGGCGCTGACCATTACGTCCTTTTGAAAGCTCGTGAGTCCGGCGATTACCGTGTCCTGGACGGTCAAACTCTGGTTGCCGGTCGACTTGAGCGTCACGCTGAACGTGTGCACGCCCGCGTCGGCCGCGGTGAATGTGTACGCCGTCGGCAGGGTGGCGATCTTATCGCTGCTCGCGAAACCGACCGTCCCCACGTAGCCGGTCGCCACGTTACCGAAAGCGTCCTTGGCCGTGACCGTAAACGTCTGCGCCACGCCTGCCGCGGTCGCGTGCAGCGGGGTCACCGAGAGGGAGGCCACCGCCCCAGGGGTCACGATAATCTCGGACTGCGTGGTCGAGACCGCCGCGTTGGCCCAGTCGCTCACGGTCACCGACTGCGTGCCC
>DATJGQ010000001.1:0-5432 GCA_035494815.1 Gemmataceae bacterium | reverse complement strand
AGATCGGGATCACTTGGTCCGGCACACACTTGCCCGGCTTGCCATGAGTCCCGTCCTTGCAGACGCACTGACCATTGTCGCCAAGAGTGCTGTCCTTGGGGCAGATCGGCTTGTCGGGCACACACTGGCCCGGCTTGCCGTGCGTGCCATCCTTGCATGCACAATCGCCGTCGGGGCCAGCCACGCTGTCCTTGGGGCAGATCGGCTTGGGCGGCGCGCACTGCTTGCCGTTCCAGACCAGGCCCGGATCGCAGCAGCCTCCGCCGGGCTTGGCCTGGTTGGGCGGACAGGCCGGCGGCTTGGCGCAGGCTTCGGCCGGCAGCTTCGCCGTGGCGGACGCGGTGTAGTTCACTCCCTTGTCGGAGTGCAGCACCTCAGCCGAGATCGCCACATTGACCGTGTTGGTCACCGCGCACTTGTTGCGCGCGGCTTCGGTCTTGGAGACGTGGATGACGATCGTCATCGACGTGCTCTTGCCGACGTCCATGTCCACGTAGGGCGACGAACAGTGCATGTCGTTGCCACTGGTGGGCTTGCAGGTCCATGAGCTCGACACGAAGCTCGAGCCCGCGGGCAGCAGCTCGTCGACCTCGACCGTGCCGTGATAGGGGTCCGGTCCCGTCGATGTCGCCGTCACCGTGTAGGTGACGTTGTAGCCGTCGCCGGATGGCACGACCTTGCCGGCCGCCTTCGCCAGTTTGAGGCTCGGGGGGTCGCAATAGACATAGACCGGTCCCGGGCCGGGGTTGATGAAGAGCTGCGGCACCTTCTGGTTGGCCTGGGCGAAGTGCCCCGGATCGGCCGAGAACGGAGTGCTGATGTACACCGTGTTGAGCACGTTGCAGTCGGCAAGCGTCACCCCGTTCGGATCCACCTTCGTCGTCGCCTGGAAGCTCCAGGTCGCACCCGCAGCGAGCGGGGCCGGCCTGTTACACTGCCAGACATTGGGTCCGACCGGACCGCACACCGCGCCCGAGAATGTCGTGGGCTTGGTGTTGAGGTCGCGGACGTTGATCGGACCCGGCTGCGGGACGGCGCCGATATTCTTCACCGAGACATCGAACTTGCAGAGCCAGTTCGTGCTGCTCGGATCCGAGGCGCAGCCCTTTGCCGTCTTGTTGATCACCAGCTTCGGCAATCCGGCACAGGCCGGGTTGACGTTGATCGGCTGCGACGCCGACGCCGAGTCGTTGCCGCTCGGATTCTGCACCGAGCCGGGGCTCGGCGTCACGATGGCGACATTGTTGTTGGCCGTGCAGACACTGGGTCCGGGCGCGTAGCGCGTCCAGAACTGGGTCGCCACCGACGCCCCCGCCGCCAGGAAGAACGGCCCGACCGGATTGCACGTCACAACGCTGGTACCGGTACAGACTGGCGACGTCGTCAGCGTGTTGTAGTTGGCACCGAGCGACGTGTCCTTGAACGAGAACGGACCGGCATAGTTGTCCGTCCCGACGTTGGACACCGTCACCTGCCACTTGCAGTAGTACTGGCCGCCCAAGAAGATGCAGGCACCGACCTTGGTCTTGGCGACCTTGAGATCGGTGTGCGTCGCCGGCAGCAAGCACGCCGGCGACGGGACATGCGTCGTCGCCGTACCGAAGTCGGTGCCCGGCAGCACGTTGTTGGGCGAGCCGCCCACCGGCGCGAAGATCTGCGCCTTGTTGGGGAGGTCACAGCCGGGCGGTACCACCGGCTTCTTCATATGGGCCCGCACGAAGAAGTGCGACGACCAGCCCGGCGGTACGTTGATGGGCACCGCATTGATGTTACAGGTGAGCACCGGGCCCGCCTGTCCGCACGTCCACGGTCCGAAGGTATTGGCCACGGCGTTGACGCCCAGCGTGTCCTTGACCGTGATCGGCCCGGAATACGGTCCCGGGCCGGCATTCTGCACCAGCACACCGTACTGGCAGAGATAGTCCACACCGGCGTCCCAGCAGAGGCCGGGGAACGTGAACTTGCTGAGCGTCAGGTCGGCGACACCGCCGCCACCCGGCGGCACGCAGCCCGGTACCGGCGAGGGGATGCCCGCCAACGCCCCGTCGAAGTCGTCGCTCGGGTCTTCGTCGTGGCCGAAGAACGGCCAGACGAGCCCGGCGACATTGGCGAGCTGGCAGTACGGCACAGGCTTGGGCAGCTTGACCGTCTCATGCAGCACAACCGCATCGCCCGGATAGAGCAATGCCGGGCCCATCGAGCAGTCGGAGGCCCCTGGTCCAGAGGGGCCGCAGAACCACGGCGGCGAAGGCCAGAAGCTCATCGTCGCGCCGGGCGGGTTGCCCGGCAGATAGTCGTGCACGTGGATCGGCCCCCAATAGGGCACCGTTCCAGTGTTCTCGACGCGGATGGTGTAGTTGCACCAGTAGTTGGCCCCGCCGTCGAAGCAGAAATGCGGCGCCGACCACTTCTCGAGCGTCAGGTTGAAGTGCTCGGGCTGGATGTAGTCCGGCGGTGGGATGTAGTCGGGCGGCTCGATGTCGGGCGGGGTCGGCGTAGGCGATGACGGTCCACCGCAGACTTGCCAGATCGCGACCGCACCGACATGACCGGCCTGGTTGGCGGTCGCGTCGTCGGTGTTGCCGTCGTAGTCGGTGAAGAACGAATTGAGCGGCGGGTCGTTGGCCGGACGCACCAGCGTCTTGGCCGTTCCCTGTAGACCCTCGATCTGCATCGGCCCCTCGACCGCTGGATCGAGATCAGGATTGGCGCGCAGGCCGTCGCCGCTCGCCCAGACGGTCGCCCCGCAGGCGCCGCTGAAATCGCCGGCATCCTCATTGAAGCCGTAGCCGACGGCCACGCCGCCCGAGGCGGCGGTGCCATTTTCCGGCAGGCCGATTGCGTACGTGTCGGGCGTTGCAACCCAGACACTCGGGGTGCCTGGATCATCGGGGGCCTCCCGCTTGTAGCGGACGACCGACGACGTACCGGGTTCGGCAAACACGGAATAGTCGTAGCTGCCGACCTGCGGGCCGCGCTGCGCCAGGATCATCCGGCCCTGCGGGTCGAACACGATTCCAGTGACTTCATTGGTCGAACTCAGACCGGTGACGTCGAGCTCCCAGCGCGGCGTGCCGAAGCTGCCATCGGCCTTGAGACCGACCGACCAGATCTGCGGCCCGTCGGCGACAGAGTAGTAGAGCCGACCATTGTGGATCGCGAGGCCGTAGACGCGGCGCTCGGGCTGCGTCGCCCCCCAGGTCGTGGGATCCTCGGTATTGAACGACGGATCGGTGATGTCGACCGCGCTGCCGTCATCGGCGACGGGATCGAGCCCATGTGTCGGGCGGCCTGTCACACCATGATCATAGGTGTCGGCGATCGTGCCATCGGAGGCTAGGCGGTAGATGAGACCGGTGTCGAGATCGGAGACGAAGAACTGCGCCGAGGCCGCGTCGTAGACGATGTTGCCGAGCCCAGCGCCGGAATTGGCGATGGTCGAGAACAGCGAAATATCCCCGGTCGTCCCGTCGATCTTCCAGATGCTGCCCGGATGACCCTCTTCGCCGCCCGCGCCACCCCACTGGCCGGGCATGAAGGTTGCGTCCGCCGCCCCAGTCTTGCTGCGCACCGGATTGCCGTCACTGCCGGGCACCACGATGTTGAGCCCGAACGCCGAGGTCGCTGCGACGTAGATATTGGGCGCAGCCGCGCCCATAGAATCGGGCGCGTCGTCGATGGTTACCCCGAACACCTGGCCGACATCGGCGGCCGTGGCCGAGAACGCCTCGCTGGTATTGATGAGCTGTCCGGCGGGAGGTCCGTCCGGCTCGAGTTTCTGGATCACCACCGACTTGCCGGCCGGATCGATGAAGGTCAGGTCGAGGGGATCCGTCCCGGCGGGCGGTGAGGCTGGCTCGACCACGCCGGAGAACCCCGTGACGATCGGGTCGCCGGGCGCAAAGATCGCGTCGGCGGCCGCCGCCGGCGCAAAACCGAGCGCAAACGACCACAGCGCCGCAAGCAGCGCGATGACACAATTGGTGATGACTCGAAGACCGGTACGAGACACGTTGGCACTCCCTTGCCAGTGTCCGCCCAAGCCCGTACCCCTCAGCACGAGCTCCCGCGGAAGCTTCGATATCACGGGCGCGTGACGATTTCACGTCGAATTTGATGACGGTCGGAGGCAAATGCCGGATGTTCGTCGGTGGCGAACTCGGCACGGCCCGTCCGCCAGCCCGAAACCCCGGCAATTCGTGCAGTTTCGCCACTGCCACAAAAAAGTCGTATGGCCTGCTTGCCCGCAGTTTGGACTTGTGCAAATGTAACTCCGATAGGACAGCGTTGCTGTCTTAAAGCGCGGGCACCCGGTCTCCCCGGAATTGCCCGCACGCCGGACCGGCTGGCCCGCTTGTCGAAAGCGGAAACGGGAGGCGGGGCAAGAGCCCGAACGAGCGGCCATTTGGATGCAGAGCCGCTCCCCAATGAATAGGATTGCGCCGAGCAGGCTGAGCCGTACCATGTACGACCCGGACGCAAGGCGTGTCGAAAGGACGGAACACCGGCTCGCCGGCTGAACGACGAACCTCGAACGAAGGAACATTGCATATGGCCCAGACACGGAACGGAACGCCTCCCGCCGCGGAACTCGCCATTCGCAAAACCAACCGTCCCGAGGCGTTCGGCCTGTTCGACCCGATGCGCGAGCACGATGCCTGCGGCGTCGGCTTCATCGTCAACCTCAAGAACACCCCCTCGCATAAGATCGTCACCAACGGTCTCGACATCCTCGAGAACCTCGAGCATCGCGGTGCCGTGGGCGCCGATCCCCTCATGGGCGACGGTGCCGGGTTGCTGGTGCAGATCCCGCACGCCTTTTTCATGCGCGAGATGGGCAAGCAGGGCGTCACCCTGCCCGCGCCCGGCCTCTACGCCGTCGCACACATTTTCTTCCCGCAGGATGCCGATCTGCGTGTGAAGATGGAAAAGGTCGTCGAGAAGGTCATCGAAGACGAGGGCCAGACCGTGCTCGGCTGGCGCGACGTGCCGCACGACAATTCTTCGCTCAGCAAGGCCCCTGAGATCGTCGCCACCGAGCCTTATCATCGCCAGGTCTTCATCGGCCGCGGCGGCAAGGTCGCGGACGACGAGGCGTTCGAGCGCAAGCTTTACATCATCCGCAAGGTCTGCTCGGGCAAGATCTACTCGGCCTACGAGGGCCAGCCGAACGACTTCTACGTCGTGTCGATGAGCTGCCGCACCATCGTCTACAAGGGCATGTTCCTCGCCGCCCAGCTGCGCGCCTACTACACGGACCTCAGTGACCCCGAGTTCACCTCGTCGCTGGCGCTGGTGCACCAGCGGTTCTCGACCAACACCTTCCCCAGCTGGCGCCTCGCCCATCCCTACCGCTTCGTCTGCCACAACGGTGAGATCAACACTGTGCGCGGCAACGTCAACTGGATGGCGGCTCGCCAGGCTTCGGTCAG